>JAUXHZ010000110.1 GCA_030621255.1 Candidatus Latescibacterota bacterium | reverse complement strand
AATCTGGCGGAGCTGGTCTCGAAACTCATAACTCAGGGGGATAGTATTGTTAACGGTATAGAGGAGATGTTCGATCTGATAAATGGATCCTGTTCACTTCTCTTGTTGCATGAAGACGGTATCTATGCCGCCAGAGACAGGGATGGGCACTCTTCTCTTGCCATTGGCGGAAATGGCGATTCCTGGGCGGTAACTTCGGAGACAGTTGCCTTTCCGAATCTTGATTTCGAGCTTATAAATTTTTTAAAGCCCGGCGAGGTTGTTTTAATAAACAAAGAAGGCCCGGTTCAAAAAAAAGAAGGTTTTGACGGAAATCAGGTTTGCGCGTTTTTGTGGATCTATACAGGGTTTCCGACAACTGAATATGAAGGAATTAATGTTGAAACGGTTAGAGAGAAATGCGGGAGGTCTCTGGCAAAAAGGGACAGTGATATTGAAGCGGATGTTGTAGCAGGTGTCCCGGATTCGGGGGTTGGGCACGCGATCGGGTATGCTATTGAATCAAACACACCCTATAAAAGGCCTTTAGTAAAGTATACACCGGGGTACGGGCGCAGTTATATACCGAGCTCACAGGGTATGCGGGATCATATTGCCAAGATGAAATTGATCCCGAATGAGGCTATTATCAAAGGGAATAGAATTGTTATTTGTGAAGATTCGATCGTAAGAGGAACGCAGCTAAAGAATTTCACGATTAAAAAGCTTTGGGCGGCGGGAGCTGAAGAGATCCATACGAGGGTGGCCTGTCCTCCGCTTATGTTTCCATGCAGGTTCAACTTTTCAACACGGAGTATTCATGAACTGGCCGCGAGAAGGGCGATAAGGGCCCTGGAGGGTGATGACATAGAGAATGTTATGGAGTATGTCGATCACACAACCGCTAAATATTCAGAGATGGTTGAATGGATAAAAAACGATTTGGGAGTAACAACTCTTAGATATCAGACAATTGACGATATGATAGAGTCTATAGGTATGCCGAAGGAAGAGTTGTGTTTACACTGCTGGAACGGTGAATGCTCCAGCTGCTGTGAATAGTGAAGATAACCCCGGAGATAGAGTATTGCCGGTCGGGTGTTAATACTCTTCTTCGTCGTATTTTTCCAGTATCTCTGCAAAGGATTTTGCTTCTTTATCTGTTTGAGCGACGAATATTATCCTGTCTATCGATTCGGCGGTATGAGATTTTATCGCTTCAAGTGCCGCTTCTGCCAGTCCCGGATCGCTTGTTCCTTCAGGATTTTCCCAAATCACAGGAATTGAAACCGTATTTGAGCTAAGTTTCTCAGCCAGTTCAAGAGCCTTTGAGAGAGCCGATTTTATTAATTCGGCTGAATAATCTTTAGTTGATCCCTTTGTGACGGCGGCATGAATTATATGACGGCATGTCAGCTTTCCAGCGCTCGTTGAAACAGCTTTCCCGTTCGTGATCGGCGCTTTTGAAATCGCCTCCTTTTCAATATCACTTCCGCCGGAATTTTTAATAATAGCCGACACCCCTTCAGACATCGTGCCGTCTTCGGCGGCGGGGTTTATTATCGCGTCCGAGAATGCATCTGTAAGTATTCCTTTACGAACAGTTACGCCGATTTCTCCTATACTTGAGATGTAAAGGTTTTCATCCATTGCTATGCCGGCCAGGATTACATCGGGTCTTTTTCTAAAATCATCGATGATTTTCTTTCCTTCCCGGGCGACATATTCCGCCGTCTTGAATATTTCCTCCGGATCGATTTTTTCATGTTGAAAGAGATCCAGTTTGTTTATCAGCGGTTTTATTAGTGTGTCACATTTCGATATTTTCAGGTTTTTGACAAATTTTTTCTTGCGGATTTCTCTCTCATCATCAGTATCGTCGAATAACATAGGTTCTCCTTTTTGCTGAACCTATACTGCAAAAACGGATTTTGTTCCAGTAAAAAATCGGAACAGCGGTTTAGCCGGGCCCAAAAACATTCTTGATATCTTTTTGCCGGATGGAGTAGACTTCTCTCTCATGTAGAATGGCTGCAATTACAAGGATCAGATAAACTGTTATGAAGGGAGTATCATGATTAACAAGAGATTAGCAGGAACCGTTATAATTACTATTTGTGCGCTTCTTTTTCCTTTTTTGCTTTCCGCGGGGGGCAGTCCGTGGACTCCTGATGATATCTGGAAATTGAAGGGAGTGGGCGATCCGCGGATTTCACCCTGCGGTAAATGGATAGCTTATGTTGTAACTTCTACTGATTTTGAAGAAGATAAAAAGAATAGCGATATATGGATCGTTTCTATAGATGGGGAAAATACCCGGCAAATGACAACAAATGAAAAAGGGGACAATCACCCGAGGTGGTCTCCGGATGGTAAATATATAGCCTTTCTCTCTTCGAGGGAAGGTTCGAATCAGATATATATTCTTCCGACTTTTGGAGGGGAGGCAAGAGTGGTAACCGATTTTCCCGATGGAGTTGGAGATTTGATGTGGACTCATGACGGGAAAGGGTTTGTTTTTACCGGGCGCGTATATTCTGACTGTGAGGATCTGGATTGTGTTAGGGAGCGTGACAAGGAAAAGGAAGAAAAAAAGGTTACCGCGATAGTACACAAGCAGCTTCTTTATAGACATTGGGATAGTTATGAGGATGGAAAGATTCAGCATCTGTTTTATGTTTCGATGGAAGCGGAAGAGCCGAGAGATTTAACCCCGGACCTTAAGTGCGATGCCCTTACTTTCTGGCTGGCGTCAGCGGGACGTGATTTCGATCTCAGTCCTGACGGAGAGACGATCTATTTTTCAGGAAAGCAGGATGAGAATCAGGCGGTATCCTACAATGAAGAGATCTGGAAGGTTCCTTTCTCCGGAGGCAAGGTCGAGAAGGTAACTTCAAACCCCGCCGCCGACCTGCATCCGCGTATCTCGCCCGACGGCCGCTATCTGGCGTACAGAGCCGCAAAACGCCCCGGATATGAATCTGACAGATATCAGCTTATGCTGATGAAATTGCCTTCAGGCCGGCCGGTCAGCCTGACTCCTGATTTCGATCGCAGTGTTGGGAGTATCTTTTGGGGGTACAAAGGGAAGAAGATATATTTTCAGGCGGAAGATGAAGCCGATATTAATCTATTCAGTGTTTCTGTTGACGGGGACGATATAAAGACCGTTGTTGGAGGCAATAGTCAGAGCGGTCACGGATATCATTTAAATTGTCAGGCGGGGGCTGAAGATAAATTCTTCATATACCGGTACAGGCCTATGACACATTACTATGAAATTTACAAATGTGACCGCGGCGGAGACAATCCAAGGAGGATTACCAATATAAATGGGGATCTGTATAAGGAGTACCATTTTCCGGATGCTGAGAAAATCAGTTTCGAAGGAGCCGGCGGAACTGCTGTCAGCGGATATCTTGTAAAACCGCTGCACTTTGATCCGGACAGGAAATATCCCCTGATGGTAAGGATTCACGGCGGTCCTCAGCAGATGTTCGGATATGCTTATCGAACCGAATATGCTCTCTTTTCAGGAGCTGAGTATGCCGTTTTCTTCTGTAATCCCCGTGGCTCTACAGGGTATGGACAGGAATTCTGTGATGGAACAAGAGGAGACTGGGGCGGCAAGGTGATAGAAGATATAAGAAAGGGTGTTCTCTTCGTTCTTGATAACAATGATTGGATCGATCCGAAGAAGGTTGGAGCCTGGGGCGGTTCATTCGGAGGTTTTATATGTAATTGGTTTCAGGGACATAATGAAAACGGAATGTTCTCGGTACTTGTATCTCACGCGGGGAAAGCGGACAACTGGTCAGGATACGGTTCAACGGAAGAATTGTGGTTTCCTGAATGGGAATTCTATGGGCCCCCATGGGAAAATCCGGAGCTTAGTGACATATATTCACCTATCAGATACGCGGAGAATTTTTCGATCCCGCACTTGATTACTCACGGAGAACTTGATTATCGTGTGCCTATAACCGGCAGCGAACAGATGTTTTCCGCTCTTCAGAGATTGGGTGTGCCATCGGGAATGATTCGTTTTCCGGATGAAAATCACTGGATATTAAAGCCGCATAATCAGCGTTTCTGGTATGCATCCATTCTTGACTGGTTTGAGCAGTGGCTTCGCCGTGAGGGTAAGGAAAAAGAAGAATAATCAGCGCGCTGATATTGATTAGCCGGGCCGGCAGGCCGGCGGAACCGGCTTTTCCTGCGGCGCGAACCTTTTAAAAATATAGTATGTAAGAGCGGCAAGGAGAATTCCCAGAACAATGCCTGCCGAGACGTCAAGAGGCCAGTGAACTCCCACGTAAATTCTTGAAAAAGAAACTATTGCCGCGATCACAAGAAGATATACGAGCAATTTTCTGTAAATAAGCCCGATAAAGAGCATAGAGGCGGTTATATTAGCGGCGTGCCCCGAGGGAAATGAAAAGGATGACTTATAGGATCTGGTTACTTCAATCGGTGTTGTGATCCAGCCTGAATCGCTGTTCCAGAAATGCACACTGCCGAGCACTTCGCAGGGGCGCAATCGCTGAAAGAGAGGTTTCAAAAGTCCGCTTGAGATTTGGTCGGACGCGGCTATAAGAGGGATCAATGCCAAAGCGACCCATTTCCCTTTTGATTTTCCGAATATTACAAGGGCGGACCATAAAAGAAGAAGAATGATTTTCGATTTGTCAAAATCAGTAATAACCGGCATGACAGTGTCAAAGAGAGGATTGGCAAGGCGGGTGTTTATGAAACGGAAAACCCTGGCGTCGGGGGATGATTCACTCTGAATTTTGGGCCAGGCCGATGTCGAGAGGGAATCGGCGCCCGATAAACGGGGAGTTAGTGAATACGCGGAGGCTGCCTGCACTATGACGAGAATAATGAGTATCAGAAATGCCGGCCGGATTGATTCTTTTCCCATAGTCAGACGCTATTTCTCAAAATAATTAAAGGAGCACTCAAAAAATCGCTAAAACGAGAATCCGCCCATTATTGTGAAATACTTTGTTGAACCATGATTAAATATTATATTAAGCGCCGGCCTTATCTCCCAGATTCTGGATTCCGACTGATAGAGTATTATTCCG
>JAUXHZ010000039.1 GCA_030621255.1 Candidatus Latescibacterota bacterium | reverse complement strand
AGTTTTTCTGTTTCGAGATTGCATATGTCGGCACGTTCCGGTACGGAACCGTATAATTCCCCCGGAGAGAAAGCGGGGATAACTGCTCCTGTCCTGTAATCAAGACGTGACGCGATTGTACCCCCTGTACCGAAAAGTTTAACATTTGACTTTTCCGGGTCGGTGGGAAATTCCTTTTCGGGAATTTTATAGTGTGCTTCCTTTTTCCCAAGAATCTTTATTGCTGTAATGGTGCTTACGTTAAGTCCCACATTGTAGCCGTTGTGCAGTTTCAGAACTACATGCTTGTTATCCGCTGTTTCAGACCGGGGTAAAATTATCCCCTTGAAATTTCCCCTGGATGATTCTACTTCAACATCACTCCAGACCGCGGCTGAATAGCCTTTCAAACAGCTGAGTGCTTCTCCGCTGTATCCTTTATAGGTATTGGAATCCAGAACTGATCACCTCTATCGATCGTGTAGGCCGTTTTAACAAAATGTTTCTCAAGTGCAATTTTAACCGTACTTCTTAACCGGTAATATATATGAAAAATCGGATGAGTGGAAGTGAAAAACAGGTAAAGAATTTATTAAAATATACGAATTTTATATAGTCGCTGAGATAAGGCTTTTTAGTGTAATAAAAAACTGGCCGGCGCTATTTGATTAAGGATTATTTCTTGAATGAAGACACAAATTCGCGGACAATTATCGACGTTGTTTTCCCCGTTACTCTGCCGTTGAAGTGTTCCAGAACTTTTCCCGTAAGATAGTTTCTTAATTTGCTTTTTTCTGTTTCCGGGATTTCAATCGATTTTAGAAATTTTATAATTTCACTTTCAGCCTTTTTGTCTTCCAGAAGAGAGATTTCCAAAATGGCTTCGGCCGGCGCGGTAGGGTTAGAAGAACATGTTTTTTCCAGCAGTTTTGATAAAAACTCCAGTGGGATTCCTTTTTGCTCCATTTGATTTAAAGTGGATAGAAAGATTTTTTCGCTGAAGTTTGGAATTACTCCGTTTTTTGACAAGGAATTGAGTCTTTCGAGAATGAAGAAGGCAAGAGATTGATTGTCAAAAGAGGTTTTTCCACGGGCGGAATCGAAAAGATGTTTTCTTGGCGAAATGCTCATTCTCTGTGCTGTTGCCTGGGTTAGCCCCCCTTTTTTGTAGCTTTTCTCAAGTTCCCAGGGAGGGACGGGAAGTATGCTCTTTATCCGCCCGATTCTTTCTTCAGTAATCTCGATCGGTGGAAGGTCGGTATCGGGATACATTCTGTTTGGGCCCGGCAGGGTTCTCTCAAATGCGGTTGTTCCGTCCGGCAAGGACTGACGTGTTTCGTTGGGGACGCCGTCAATGGCCTCTATGGCCCGTATTTTAATCTCTTCTATAGCTGTTTTAATATCTGTACGATTTCCCCAGACAACAACAATCGTGTCATTTTCTTCACTGCCGAGTTTCTTCTTTGTCCTTGTCCATTCAGAACTTGAAAATGTTTCGCCTTCCATGTCGGAATGAGCAATGTTAGGAAGCTTGTCCAGGCAGGCGATTACACGGACGCGATCTGATATCTCTTTGGAGAAAGTAGTTTCGGGCTGTGTTTTTGTCGACATAATTCCACGGTATCCCTTAAGAAGGACGGCAAATACTTCCTCATTTTTCTTAACCGTTTCGGCCACAGGATAGTATAGGGTGTTTTTTACAATATCAGTTATTTTTTTAGTCTCCGAGCGGAAGCTGTCTTTTGTTATCTTTCTTCTTTTAAGTTCGTCGGCGATATCGAGAAGAACCCGCTGGCGAAAAGCCTCGTTATGAACAAGCAACGGGATCGCAGGTATACCGGAGACTCCTTTTATCTCAACTCTGCGACCGCCTTCTATTGAAACATTAACATCCTGCCTTGCGGCGCCGATTCCTCTTCTGACTTTCCCTGTAGAACGAACGAGCCACCTTAAAATCTGAGCGACTTCGGCGACTTCTTGCGGTGTTTTCATGTCCGGCATGGTAACTGTTTCGACCAGTGGAATACCAAGCCTGTCAGCCCTGTAGACTCTGTTGTGCCCCTTGTCACTGATTTCTCTACACGCGTCTTCTTCAAGGCCAAGTTGAATGATTCTAATTTCTTCCCCACGATATGGAATCGATCCATCCACACCCAGGATGGTTGTTCTCTGAAACCCCGTGGGAATTGATCCGTCAAGGTACTGTTTCCTGGCTATATGGACTTCACTTACAAGTTTACAGTTAAGCAGCATGGTTATTTCAAGAGCTATATCAAGTGCCTGTTCGTTGAGTTCAAAGGGTGGTGTGTCATCCATTTCATATGTACAGACCGTTTTGTCGTCGATTTGGTAGATGATTTCTTTTTTTGTTTTGAACTCCATAAGCGCTGTGCCGTCATATTCACCCAGCTCGGAGAGTGTTGGCCTCATGTGCCTTAATATTTCAGCGTCATAGTTATCAGAATATGAATCAACAACGGGGCAGCGGCAGAAAAGTTTTTTTTCTGTAAGAAGCTGCTGATGGATTTCAAGCCCGCTCTTTAGCCCAAGCTCGCGATAATCTTCAGGAGTGGTTTCGTTAAAGTCTTTCATTTTTCCCAAAAGCGGTTCCTTCTTTAAAATTCTAGCAATCGAAGTAAAGCTGATGTTCATATGGATGAGGACGATTTCTTATTTGAGTTATGTCCTGCTCATATTTAATACGGATCCAGTCTTCGATCATCGATTCTGAAAAGACATCTCCCTTCACGAGGAATTCGTGATCTTTTTGCAGAGCTTCCAGAGCTTCGCTGAGAGATCCGGGGAGTGATTTAATTTTATTTCTTTTATCAGTTTTTAACTGGAAAACATCAATGTCAAAGGGGCCGAATCCAAGGTCTTTCGGATTAAGGTTTCTCTGGATTCCGTCTATCCCTGCCATGAGCTGAGCTGCCATAGAAAGATAAATGTTGCAGGTGGCGTCTGGCGGGCGGAATTCTATTCTTTTTTGTTCGGGGCTTGTGGCGTATTTTGGAATTCTGATTGCGGCCGACCGGTTACCCAGAGAAAAGAAGCTGTGAACAGGGGCTTCATACCCGGGCACAAGGCGTTTATAGGAGTTAGTGGTGGGGTTTGTTATGGCCAGCAGGGCAGGCGCGTGAACAAGAAGCCCCGCTATATATTGATGTGCCAGTTTGCTTAGGCCTGCATAACCCTCTTTGCTGAAGAAGGTGGGCTTTTTATTTTTGAAGAGATGCTGATGAAAATGCATGCCGTTCCCCGGTTCTTTATAGATAGGTTTGGGCATAAAAGTAGCCTTTTTCCCGGATTCGTGAGCTGTCATTCTTGAGAAATATTTTACCATCATTGAAATATCGCCCATTCTGGTAATAGGGCCGGGCACTACCTCTATCTCTATCTGCCCGTGTCCCCCAACCTCATGGTGATGGTAGGCAACATCTATTCCGGCCTCTTCGAGAAGAGTTACGATTCTATCTCGAATATCTACGAGTGAATCCTCCGGGGGAAGAGCATGGTATCCGCCCGACTCGCTAAGCCCGAGATTGTCCTCGAATAAACCTTCAGAGGGGATAATTTCATAACCGCAACTTGTTTTGGCGTTATCGACATATATTTCATCGAAGATGTGAAATTCGAACTCGGGCCCCCATATTGACTGGTCGGCTTTCCCGGTTGTGCCAAGGTACTCTTCAGCCTTCTGAGAAATCAGCCTGGGATCTCTTCTAAAGGGTGCTTTTGAGTCCGGTTCAACTATTCTGCATATAAAAGAAATTGTGAGCTCGACACGGAAAGGATCAATAAATGCTGTACTTAGTTCAGGAAGTAGAGATAAATCTCCGGATTCAATTGTTCTAAGCCCCGGGAAGTTTGACCCATCAAATCCAACGCCATCGGAAAAGAGTTTTTCCCCGGCTCTTGATGCGGGAACAGTTATATGGTGCCATCTGCCGAGAAAATCGGTAAATTTTAGATCGACATGCTTTATTTCTCTTTTTTTGATCGTTTTCTTCAACTCATCAATAGTAGAAAAGATAGCGCTACCTCCATTCAACTGAAGCCTAAGGCTTCAAAAGATAAACATCCTTGAAGTGGACTTCCAATATATTGGATAAATCGCTGTCTTTCAAGCAATAAATCATGCCGGGTAAATAGTGAGACAATTACATTTTTTTGAAAGGCAACTTGATATTTTAATTTTTCTGTACAATACTACGAAATATCACTTTCTGAGTAGCGATTGTTTGAAGCGGTTGGAATGGAGGCTGTCCGGCCGTCAATAAATTTAAGAATATGGAGGATAATGATGGAAGAAAATATCCGTGAGATATTAAAGAATATTGGTGAAGATCCACAAAGAGAAGGATTGATCAAGACGCCTGAGCGGGTGATGGAGTCACTTTCCTTTCTTACGAGCGGTTATAAGGTTAACGTAGAGGATGTAATGTCCGGGTTCATTCTTGAGGAAGAATATGACGAGATGATTGTTGCCAGGGATATAAGCCTCTACAGCTTATGCGAGCACCATATGCTCCCGTTTTTCGGAAAGTGTCACGTTGCTTACATTCCAAATGGAAAGATTATCGGACTTTCCAAAATTCCAAGAGTAGTAGAACTTTTTTCAAGAAGGCTTCAGATTCAGGAGAGGCTGACAAATCAAATAGCAAGAACCCTGATGGATTATCTCAAACCTCAGGGAGTGGCTGTGATAATCGAAGCTGTCCACCTATGTATGGCTATGCGCGGTGTACAAGAACGTGACGCGGTTATTATTTCCAGTTCAATGCTCGGAGCCTTCAGAGATGACAGCAAGACACGGATGGAGTTCCTCGGCCTCATTGGCGCGAATGGCAATCGTAAGTAGTAAATAGGCTATTTTTGATATGGGAGTGATTCTCGCAGTTTAGTTAAAGGAAGCAGCATGAACAAAATTCTAAAGAGATATCTTTTTCTATTAGTGATAGGGCTTATTGCTCCAATGAGAATTGGAGCGGCCGATCACGCGGTTATTTTGCAGTACCATCTTTTTGGAAGCGGCTTACCTTCTTCTACAAGCGTTACTATCGAGCGGTTCCGAGATCAACTGGAGGTACTTAAAGAAAATAATTCCATCGTGTGGCCTCTTGAAGAAATCATTTCGTATCTTAAACAGGGGAAAAGCTTGCCCGACATGTGCGTGGGTATAACAATTGATGATGCCCATAGATCAGTTTTTGAGAAGGCCTATCCTCTTCTTGTGAAATACAACTTTCCCGCTACGGTCTTTGTTGCCACTGAAGTAGTGGATATGAATCTGAAAACATATTTGAGTTGGGATCAAATGCGTGAAATGAGTGAGTACGGCATCACCTTTGCCAGCCACAGTCACAGCCACGCTTATATGATACGACGGCAGGAAAGTGAATCGATGGCCGAATGGGAGAGCAGGGTTAAAGAGGATATAATTACTTCAATAAAAAGACTAGAGGCCGAGCTTGACACACCGGTTAATCTTTTCGCCTATCCTTACGGCGAATATAATACACGGCTCAAGGAAATTATTGAAGAGCTTGATCTTGTTGCCTTCGGTCAGCAGTCAGGCGCTATCTGGAGCGGAAGTGATTTTGCCGCTTTGCCGAGATTTCCCGTTTCCGGGAAATATTCCGAGATTAAGTCATTTAAAACCAAGATCCGCAGTCTTCCCCTGCCTGTGATATCCGAACAGCCGGAAAGCCCTCTTCTTTCGTCAGGAGACCGGCCGCCTGTACTAAGATTAATGCTCAAATCCGGGGATTATATTCCCGGTTCGATTGCTTGTTATGTGAGCGGCCAGGGAAAAGTGGATATTAAGTGGATTGACAAGGAAAAAAATATTTTCGAAGCAGCGGCGAAAAAACCGCTTCCAAGAGGCCGGAGCCGATACAATTTTACCGCCGCGCATAAAGATGGCGGGCGTTATTATTGGTATAGTCATCTCTGGATAACCCTTCCCCCGCAATAGAAAATTAATAGAAGGATACCTTTGCAGAGCATCCCGGGAAGACCACTTTGGAGGGGCAGGATAAGGGTGTTACTGGCGTTTCCGCTTTGTAAGCAGGATAACAGAACGAAGTTCCCTCTCATTCCTCGCGTTGGACCATTCGTCATGAAAGTTAGGGTCCTGCAGGATCTGGGCTATATACATCAAAGCGCGAAGATGGAAATTCCTTTCATCTTTCGAACCGACCAGCGCGAAAACGGTTTTAACGATCTCACCCTCTTTGTTCCAGATGATCCCCGCGCGGTTTCTTACCAGTACAATGTCAAAGCGTTTTTCGCCCTCTACGATTACATGAGGGATTGCGTGAGGGACAGCTACTCCGGGATAGACAAGGGTAGATGCCTCTTCTTCACGGATTCTGAATTTTCTCTCAACTTCTTCCGGGTTGAGTTTCCAGCGGCTCACTATAACTTTTGATATTTCCCTGAATATCTCTTCCCGGGTCATTGGTTTGTTAAAGTCCAACACTTTAGCTTGCTGAATAATTTTGTCGAAACGGTCCAGGACGATTTCGTTTCTTTCGATGAGAATATCCAGAAGCTCGGCTTCCAGCCCCTTTTCATCATCTATAAGTTCGGGAGCGGTGAGATTTTCTACCATAGTGATAAGCGCCGATTTACGTTTTACCCTACGGCGGGCGTAAAAGAGATACCAGAGAAAAGACAACGCTATAAAAATCGCGGCTACTGATAAGGTAAAAATCCCCATGCTGAAAATAAGGACAATATAGCAAACAATTCCAGCAATCTGAATTGCCGGGAAGAAGGGGGACTTGAAGGTTGGTTTATAATTGGAAATCTTTGAATACCGTACGACTATTAACGCGATGTTCACCATCACAAACAGCATCAGCATAAAGAGGGATGCGACCTTGGCAAGTTTTTCCAGGTTAAATGTAAATATGGCAACGAGCATGAAAAAAGAGGTTAGCAGGATGGAAACCACCGGGGTTTTTCGCTTCGGGCTGAATCTGGAGATAAAGGAGGGGAGAAGATCGTCCCTTGCCATCGAAAGCGGTACGCGCGATGCCGCCATAATACCGGCGTTGGCGGTTGTTATAAAGGCCAGGATCGCGCCCGAGGCGGTAACAAAAAGGAAAATTCTGGCTGCCAGGGTATTGGCTGTAAAGTGAGCGACCGAATCGGTTACCGGCATAAGAGAGACAGATAATTGCTCATGGGGAAGCACCCCGATCATAATAAACACCACCAGCAGGTATAAAGACTGAACGACTATAAATGCTGAAAAGGCGCTTTTGACAAGAGTTTTGTGGGGGTTTTTGACTTCTTCGGCCATACTGGCGATTTTTGTCAACCCTCCGTAGGAAATAAAGACCATCCCAGCCGCCAGTAGTATCTTGTCCCACTTTATCGGAGTAATTTGCCTGTAGGGTTCAAAATCCATAGCGCGGTATCCTACCAAAACGAAACCTGCCAGTATGGCAAGCAGGAATACAACCATTACTACCTGCACTTTGCCGGAGGATTTAAGGCTCAACAAATTGAGCGCAGTGAATACAATACACGCGGAAGCGGCGAAGAGCTTCATCTGCATTTCCGTGATATCCGGAAGGAATAGAGAAACGAAGACCCCTATACCAATCAGAGCAAAAGCGCTTTTAAGACTGATGGAAAACCAGTTAGCAATTCCGTCTATCATACCAGCGGCTGTTCCCAAGATTCGTTCGGAGAAGAAATATGTGCCCCCCGCTTTCGGCATAGCGGTGGCAAGCTCCATTTTGGAAAAGAGAGCCGGTAACATCAGAAACCCGGCGATAAAATAGGAAATGATAACACCGGGCCCCGCTATCCTGTATGCTATCGCCGGCAGGACGAAGAGTCCGGAGCTGATCATGGAGCCCGCCGCTATAGCGAAAACTTCAATTGAGTTGAGTTCTTTTTTTAGCTTCATAACGTGCAGTATAGAGTATTTCTGATAACTGGGAAACAATTTCCTGTGAAAATATGTATCAATTCTGTTCAGGAGCCTCGATTCCGGGATTTATTCCTCAAGTTCCTTGAATTCGCCGAGCATCCTTGTGAAGATATGGATGGCAATCAGCCCAAGGATCATGTGTATTCCCAGGG
>JAUXHZ010000020.1 GCA_030621255.1 Candidatus Latescibacterota bacterium | reverse complement strand
AGACTGGGGAAACAAGCTTCCTTGTGGATTGCGGTGCGTTCGGAAGTCTGGGAAACGATATTATTCCTTCCCACCCTGAAGATATATCTTTTGTGCTTTTGACACATGCTCATAGTGATCATTGTGGACGGCTGCCGGAACTGTACGCCGCGGGGTTCAGGGGTAAAGTCTTTTGCACTCCCCCGACGGCCGCAATTGTGCCGGTTATGTTGAGGATGTCCAGGAGTTTTAAACAGAAAAAGGTCCCGATAAAGGATTACAAAAGAGCGCTGGCGGGGCTTGAAAGCCTCAATTTCGAACGCGAAAAGAGATTGAAGGATGTTTCATTCAGGTTTAGAAGAGCTGAACATCTTCTTGGCGCCGCCTTTATTGAAATCTCTATTGTGCAGCAGGAAGATACAATGGAAATTGTATTTTCCGGTGATCTTGGAAATGGAAATTCAGTTCTTCTTCCCCCTCTTCAGGAGTGCCGGAAGGCTGATTTTGTTGTGATGGAATCAACTTACGGTGGCGTGGCAAGAGAGTACGGCAGCGATATTCCTATTGAGCGGCACAGAGAATTTGCTCAAGCTGTGGGGGAGGCTCTGGGGCAGGGAGGCGATGTTTTGATTCCCGCCTTTACACTTGGAAGAACGCAGGCTGTTATAGCTGTTATCAACTGGTATATTAATAGAGGTGTAATACCTTCCGGTACAATCGTTTACACTGACAGCCCAACAGCGGAAAAAATTACCGGAATTTATCGCGACTATCCCGGTGAATTGAGCGAGTGGGCGAACGAATTTTACGCGGGCGATATTCTAAGACACCCCGCACTTAGAGAAACGGGAAGTTCTTCCTCGGTCAGGGTACACGACCGGATTCACAGGCCTTCCATATTTATATCATCAAGCGGCGATCTTCAACATGCCTCTTCTCCCAGACATTTGATGAAAATGTTTGATAACGAGAAGAATCTGCTCTGTATTGTGGGGTGGCAGTCTCCGGGTTCGCTTGGGAGAAGGCTTGTCGAAGGTGAGGAAACTGTTCTTGTACGTTACCGGGATAAGGGAAAGAGCAGGAAAGAGTGGATATCACCTCTGATCCAAGTAAGGAAGTTCCATTCATTTTCGGGGCATGCCGATCAGAACGCGCTTTTAAACTGGGTAAAGAATATTCAGGGTGTAAAAAAAATATTCCTGGTACATGGAGAAGTTGATCAGGCGAAGGCTCTCGCGGAAAAAATAGGTGCTCAGTTCGGCACCGAAGTAGTGATTCCCCAGCTGGGGGAGCGTGTTACCTTGAACGGGAATTAATAAGCCGTTTTTGCCGGTGGCCAGGTATAAAGAGAGATGAAGGCCGGGTTTTATATGAAAAGATATCTGCTATTCAGAATTATGCGGGCTGTTCCGCTGGTAATTTTTATTTCAATGCTGATTTTTACTCTGCTTCATCTCGCGCCGGGCGGGCCGATAGGTATATTTTCGAAGGGTCCCCGCATGACCCAGGAGGATGTTATAAGAACCAAAGAAAACCTGGGTCTTGACAAACCTCTTCCTCTCCAGTATCTCAGATGGTTTAAATCAACCTTCTTAAAACTTGATTTTGGTAAAAGCTATATAACCGGCAGGCCTGTTTCCGAAATGATCCTGGAACGTTTGCCGGCGACATTGGAACTCATGGGGACAGCCTTCCTGATCGCAATCATTTTGAGTCTTTTGTCCGGAGTAATTTCGGCTCTGAATAGAGGGCGGGTTTTGGATCAATTCTTTTCCGTGGTTTCTGTCGCTGGAATGTCTATTCCGGTATTCTGGTTTGGTTTGATGGCGATACTTATCTTTTCAATAAAACTTGGAGTTTTTCCCGCAGGCGGCCGGTCCACTATCGGAGCCCCTTTTTCTTTAAAGGACCATTTGATTCACCTGGTTTTGCCCGCCTCCGTACTTGCTCTTGCTTATTTTTCAACGTGGAGCCAATATATCAGAACAGGCTTGATAGAGGCCTTAAGCGGTAATTTTATTCGAACCGCCAGGGCAAAGGGGTTGCGGAAGAGAGGAGTCATCTTCAAACACGCGATGCGTAACGCTGTACTTCCGGCGGTTGCCGCTGTTTCTATGCAGGTATCTACTCTCTTTACGGGCGCGGTTATTACGGAGACCGTATTCTCCTGGCCGGGTATGGGAAGACTCTTTTATGAGGGGCTTCAGAGGCATGACTATTCCAGGGTTCTTGGTATTGTCGTTGTTGCTTCTCTCTCTATTATTATTTTTAATATTATTGGTGATTTTGTTTGTATCTTACTTGATCCAAGAAGCCGGCCCGGTATGATCGAATCAGATATGGGCGGCGGTAATCCTTAAAGATTTTGTGTTGGATGAGAATGGCGATGAAAAAAACAAAACGAGAATTGTGGAAGATTGACCCCGCTAAGATACCTGCCCGGAGGGAGGGAAGCAGATTCTTTACGCGGTTTATGTCAAACAGGCCGGCAGTAATCGCTTTGGTTTATATTATTTTAATCTCGACAGTATCCATTTTCGCTCCTCTCCTGTCAACTTATGAGAGGGACGGAATTGACTTGCAGAATATTATGGCTTCTCCTTCGGCGGCCCATTTTCTTGGAACTGATCTCTTGGGAAGAGATACATTTACAAGGTTAATATACGGAGCGCGTTTTTCTCTCTTTGTGGCTCTGGGATCTATCTTTGTCGCAACGATGATAGGTGTTTTTCTCGGTTCCCTGGCCGGGTTTTTCGGGGGATGGATAGATCATGCTGTAACCTCGATAGTGGATATTTTTCTTTCGATCCCGGCCTTTCTTGTACTCCTTGTAGCCGCTTCGGCGTTCGCAGACAAGCTGTTGGTAATACCGCTGGTTATAGGTTCCTTGTCATGGATGGAGACGGCACGGATCGTTAGAGTGAAGATTCAATCTGTGAAGAACAGGGAATTTGTCGAAGCCTCTTTTACTATAGGTGAACGGGGTTGGCTCGTTGTCTTAAAACATGTTTTGCCCCATGTAACTTCATCGATAGCTGTCTCGGCCGCTATAGGTTTCGCGAATGTTATGTTGATTGAGAGCGCTCTTAGTTTTTTAGGTTACGGGGTTCAGCCGCCGATTCCAACATGGGGGAATATGCTCGACAGCGCGCGTACTGTTCTCAGGACAGTTCCGCTGGCGGCTTTCGCGCCCGGTTTTCTTATTTTTATTACATGCCTCTGCTTTAATCTTCTGGGAAAAGGGTTAAAAAACTCGCTTGCTTATTATGAAAATTAATTATAGGTTAAATTCTGCGCGTAAACAGAGTTTTCTACCTGAAGGGTGTATAATAGGCGAGTATGAAGAAGATCAAAGCGATAGGGCTTGTTTCCGGGGGGCTGGATAGTATCCTTGCCGTTGAAATAATGAAAGAACAGGATATTGACCTGTTGGCGCTTCATATTATAAACGGTTTTGATCAGGATACTATGCGGATCAGATCCAATATATCTCTCGATGAAAAGAAGGTGTTCCTGGATAAAAAAGCGGACATGAGCAAATCGCTCGGAATAGATGTAAAAATAATTGATATATCAGAGGAATTTCTTGAGATTGTTTCATCCCCCGGATATGGATATGGTAAAAATTGCAATCCATGTATTGACTGCAAGATTTCATTCTTTACCAAAGCAAGGGAGTTGATGTCCGGGCTTGGCGCGGATTTTGTATTTACCGGTGAAGTTTTAGGACAGAGACCGATGTCGCAACGCAAACAGACGATGGACCTTATTGAACAAAAGAGCGGCCTGAAAGGGATTTTACTTCGGCCTTTAAGCGCGGGAATTATGGCCGAAACAGAGATAGAAAAAAAAGGCTGGGTAAAAAGAGAATTTCTCCTGGACATTCAAGGACGTTCAAGAAAACGGCAAATGGCCATGGCGGCGGATTTAGGAATCATTGATTATCCCGCGCCTGCCGGCGGATGTATCCTGACCGACGAAAATTATTCACGCAGGCTGAAAGATTGGTTCAACCATAACGCGGGAAAGAGACTCACACTTGAAGATACGGTTCTTCTTTCAGTGGGCAGGCACTTTCGATTAAATGATGATGTGAAAATCGTAGTTGGAAGAGATGAATCCGAGAATGGATATATTGAGAAGGTCTGTGAAGAGGATTGGCTGGCCTTTGCTGCCGAATTGCCAGGCGCTACTGTAGCAGTACAGGGAGAATTGGAAGAAAAGGAGCTGAAAAGGGCTGCTTCTGTCGCGGCAAGATACAGTGACGCGAAAGAAGCTTCCGGGGTAGAGGTTATTGTCAGAAGAATGCATGATGAGAGAATTCTGACGGTGTCTCCAATTAGCGGCGATGAGCTTGACCGCTGCCGTATTTAGAGAGAGGGGGTCTTATCACCGACAAATTTGTCTATTAATTCCATGTGGCTTGCGAAAGCAAGGTCCGGGAGGTTGTTGAGGGCAAAGAACCTGGCCTCCTCCGCGTCGTCACCCGCTTTGAGTGTTCCGGAATATTCAGCGAAATGATATCCGATAATTAAAATAGATGTCTTATAAAAAAGGCTTTTCTGAAAGTTTATATCGATCAGTTTCGGTGAAGAGACCTTAATGCCTGTTTCCTCGAATACTTCCCTTTTTGCAGCCTGAATGGGGGTTTCATCTGTCTCCACGAATCCTCCCGGAAGGCACCATTGGTTTTCCCCCGGTTCTCTTCCGCGGAGAACAAGCAGTATTCTTCCCTCCTTGTCGAATATTAGTCCTGTTGCCGCGGGGATAGGGTTTTGATATACAAACCTGTTCCCCTCCTCGCAATATAAGCGGTCCCTGCCCTCATTCCTTTTATATGAAAGGTTCTTTCCGCAATAGGGGCAGAATTCAATTTTGTCATGCATATTATCACCTGCTTCCACTCCTCTCAAGATAACAGCGATGAGTGTAGTTACGCAAGGTGCTTTAGTTATAATATTGGTAATTTCAAGGAACGCTTCCCTTGCTTCAGCCGGCTAATATGGTGTAGTATTGGGCATAGTAACATTGGTTTAAGCTTTAATAGACATGTGTATTTAATAATGGATTCTCCAAAATGAGTAATCAAACTGATGATAAAAAGGGCTGTAAGGCAGTTGGGTTTGGATATTCAGCCCTTGATTATCTTGGTGTTATACAGCGCTTTCCCCGGGAGAATATGAAACTTGAGCTGAAAGAGTTCAAGATCCAGGGGGGAGGCCCGGCCGCGACCGCTATTGTTACCGCCGCCAGGCTGGGATTAAAGGCTTCATTTATTGGGATTGTAGGTGACGATTCTTTCGGACGGAAGATGCTTGATGAACTTAAAAAAGAATCTGTTGATGTGTCATCTGTTATTATTGAACAGGGGGGAGAATCACACTTTGCATTTATTATGGTGGATGAAACTACAGGCGCCAGAACGATTTTGTGGACAAGGGGATCGCTTCCATTTATAAAAAAGGAACAGGTTGACAGGGAAAAGATTTCATCAGCCGATATTCTGCTTATAGACAGCCTCGAGCCTCAAGCCGCGGCGCGTGCCGCTGAAATCGCCCGGGAAAACAGAGTGCCGGTTGTAATTGACGCGGGAACAGTCCGGGAGGGAGTGGAAGAACTTCTTCCGCTCTGCGATTATATAATCGCCAGCGAGGTGTTTGCCGCTCAGATTTCGAATAATGGCAGCATAGAAAAAGCGCTGGATATCATTCATTCCTATGGCCCGGAGGCTTCAGTTATAACACTCGGGGAAAGGGGCTGTGCGGCCCTTAATAATGACGGGTTGATTAAAATTGACGGGTTCAGGGTGAATGTTGTTGACACAACCGGGGCGGGGGATGTTTTTCATGGAGCTTTCCTTTTCGCGGTCTTACAGGAGTGGGATCTTTACAGGATATGTTTGTTTTCAAATGCTGTTTCGGCCCTTAAATGCAGGAAACTTGGAGGCAGAGCGGGGATACCGGACATTGCGGAAACGCTCGAGTATCTTTCGGCTGCAGAACCCGGCCTGGAATTTGAAATATTATAATAGGGCTATTAATCTATAAATCATGATATTTAAAGCTGGAATCGGCTGTGTCGAATGACAGCCAGCCGGGGTTTTCCTCCAGGCCTATAATCTCTCCGGGGTTGATCAGCCATGTATCGTTTATCCTGAGATTTTCACGTCTGTGGGTATGTCCGAAGAATACTACGGAGTATTTACCTGTGTCCGCGAGATCGCGCGCGAATTCAGGCCCGTGGGTAAAGGCAATATCGGTATCCTCCATTTTTAGAAAGGCGATATCACCATGCAGGGTAATATTCGAAAAACCTAATGAGACTTTTTCAATTGTAAAACGGTCTCCTTCATTATTTCCGAAAACGATATGAACGGGGCCGTTAAATAAAGCGAGTTTTTCGATAACAAATGGTGAACAGAGGTCACCGCAGTGAATCAGTATATCGGCGCCCGATTTATTGATTTCGGTGATTGCCGCCTCAATATTTTGTATATTATCGTGTGTGTCGCTTATCACGGCCAATTTCATAGCAGGGCCTTTCGTTAAATTATAAATCAAATTAGTTCTGAAATTATTATAAGGTCAAACAAACAGGATTTACAGCAGATTCTGCAGTTTAATATCTTTTTGACATCCACCTGTTTTTTCATGTAACATTAACTAATATACCTCTTAGTTATGGTGTGAGTTTTATTGGCGATTTAACGGGCACTACTGCATCGCTTGCTCAAATATGAATATAGAGGCGCTATCGAAAGTCAGTGTGATATATTAATGGATGGAAATCAAAATATAAAAAGGGGTGTAGTAGCTGTTCTTACTGATTTTGGCGGCATGAGCTGGTATACCGGAGTGATGAAGGGTGTAATTCTGAGTATTAATCCCGAAGCGGAAGTTATTGATCTCTGCAACGATATATCAAAGGGGGATATTCGAGAGGCGGGTTTTGTTCTCGGAACAAGTTTTGATTATTTCCCGCGTGGAACTGTATTTCTCTGTGTTGTTGATCCGCGGGTTGGGGGAAAGAGGGGTAATCTTATAGTTCAAACAGAGGATTATTTGTTTGTTGCTCCTGATAACGGCCTTCTTACTTCGGTCTGTGAGAAGGCACGGGTAGAGAGCATATTTTCGGTTAAATATGGAAAATATACGGGTGAAGCGCGTGGGGCTACTTTTCTTGGAAGAGATATCTTTGCTCCAATTGCCGCTCATCTTTCGCTTGGTGTGGATCCCGCGGAAATGGGGGATAGTGTTGAATCGATTCTGACCATTTCTGGAACCCCCCCCTTTATTAACAAGGATAATACTATATCGGGAAGGGCCGTTTATGTAGATAGATTCGGGAATATTATTACCAATATCAGCATGGGATATCTTGATAGTCTGTTTGAAGGCAATATTCCGCGGAAAGATTGTTTTATCAGAATTGCCGGAAAAGAAATAGAAGGTATAAAAAGTTATTATGCCGAAGGTAAAGAAGGGGGATTAATAGCGCTTGAAAACAGTTGGGGATATCTTGAAATTGCCGTAAATGGCGGAAGCGCCTTTAATTACCTTGGATATGAGAACAAAGAATCTATAGAAATCTGTTTTTCAACTGATAGAATACCGAATCAGGGTGAGAAGTAATGGGGTATAGAATTACCGTTCTTGGGTCCGGAACAATAATTCCTTCAGCGAGAAGGAAGTCGAGCGCTTTAATATTCGAGACCGAGAAAGAAATTATTCTTTTTGATTGCGGTCCTTCAGTGCCGGAAGCAATTGTGCAGAATAATTTTTTGATAAAGGGGCTTAACCGGATTTTTATTACACATTTTCACCCTGATCATACTCTCGGACTGGGGCATCTTTTCGCGGCAGTCAAGAACACTCCTGCTTTCCCGGAAGATAAGAAGATCTATCTTTATGGACCGAAGGGGATCAAGAAATTTATGCGGGAATGGTATAATTTGTATCCATCAATTCAAAGGGCTTCCCGCTTTTTTGAAGTGGGCGAACTTGATATAAATGACAGGATTGAGTGTTCGGACCTTTTTGTTACAGTGGGTATGGCAGAGCATGGCATGGGAAACGCGTTAATGTATAGGGTTGAATATCGTGACTCGGCCTTTGTTTTTACGGGGGATACGGCATATACGGAACCTATTGTCAGCTTCGCGAAAAATGTGAATATACTGGTTGCTGAATGTTCATTTCCTGATGATTCCCCCATGGCCGGGCATATGACTCCTTCTGAGGTGGGACTTCTCGCTTCCGAATGCGGAGCGGAAAAACTGCTTCTTGTACATATGTATCCGCTGCAGAAGGAAAAGGATATGGAGGAATCAATTCGGAGCAGATTCGGCGGAGAGGTTATTATCGGTGCCGATGGGATGAGGCTTGAGGGTTAGAAATAACTTACTTTGAAAATAAGGGGTTAAAGGATATCTTTTGTATAAGATGGGGTGCTGTAAGAAAGGTTGAGGTATGAGAATATATCGGGCGCTATTTATATCTGCGGTTCTTCTATGTTTTTTTGTTTCTTCGGCATCCGCGTATATACTTAGAAGAGATATACACAGAAGCGTCAAAGCGGACAGCTCCCTCTTTAGGTTGAATAACAGGGTTGGCTCTGTTTCTCTGGAGGGCTATTGCGGGGATAGTATAGAAATTACGGCACGGTTCAAGGTAAGGGCGCCTTCAAAATCAAAAGCCCGGGAAATCTTTAAGAAAATAATCTTTGATTTATCGAATAAGGATGGGGAAGTATCGATTAAAACTGATCTTCCAAAGGTGCGCCAGACAGGCCTGTTTAGTTTTACTCGTGAAGTAAGAACAACTATATTAATAGATTACAATATTTTGCTTCCTTCCGGGACGAATGTGAAAATAAACACCTTAAATGGTGATATTACCGCAAAAAACCTCGAAGCTCCTTTTCTGCTTAAAACAGGAGTTGGAGAGATTGATATTAAAAACTCTGCCGGTGAAACCGGAAGAGCTGAAATATCCAGAGGCAGGATTCGCTGTGAACTGCTTTCTCCCGGATGGAACGGCAGTTTGTTTCTTTGGGTGGGATCGGGTGAAATATCTCTTTTTTTGGCAGAAGATGTTAACGCGGTGTTAAGGGCGCAATCCGATAAGGGTCGCGTTGAACTGGATATCGATGATAGAATAAGGCCGGAGACGGAAGAATTCGACAGGGCGGAGATAGTGTTCGGTGATGGGGAAGGGGAAATCAGCCTTGATAACATTAGAGGGAAAATTATAGTAGAATCGACTAAGTAATAGTAACATTGTCAGCATTAAATTGTATATTGTAATAGCAGCTGATTATTTTTATAAGGAGGCAGAAAATGGAAGATGAAAAAAAGATAAATGAAATGGATGAAGAAGTTGATATTGATACAGATCTGGATATTCCGGTTCCCCTCGGAATAGCCTGCATGCTGGCGTATTTTATTCCGGTCATTGGCGGTCTCTTTTTTCTGTTCTCGGAAAAAAGGAACAAACTGCTTCGGTTCCACTCGGTGCAGTCGATCCTTTTCTGGATATTCTACGGTGTAGCATTTGTAGTAACAGCGATCATTTCGTGGATTCCATTTCTTGATGAATTGGTCGCCCTCGTTCTGGTGGTGTCGTGGATATATGTGATGTATCAAGCGATACAAAAGAGGGTAT
>JAUXHZ010000159.1 GCA_030621255.1 Candidatus Latescibacterota bacterium | reverse complement strand
CTGCCCCACAACAGATTAAAATCGGCGAGGGGTATCCTTCCTCTGTCAGGCAAAGGGCCATAACGGGTAATAGCGAATTCCTTTATCTTCACAATTTCACCCCCAGCATCGCCTTGACCGTCAGATCAAGCAGCCCCCTTTTTTTTTCATCGTCGAAGCCCTTTTCTTCAAGTTTATTCCTGAAATCTTTAAACAAGTTATCCTCAAATAACGTGTGTATATCTCTGAATGCGAAATCATTCTCCAGAAGTTTACCTTCAGTAATTTTACTTATCCGGCTGACAAGTTCGGATTCACTCATATTTATTCTACTGCTGTCTATATAGCCGGTGACTCTCAACAAGATCTTCGCGTCCGGGTGAATAGCCTCAAGGCCTTCTCGGATCATTTTTACCGGATCTTCATCCTTAAACGGATCAAGTTCTATATCAACTTCTTCAAAATGAGGTGTATCAAGAGGATATTCCTCAGGCGGTTTCCCGATTTCAAAGATATTTACCTTCCTCCTCCCGGTCTCTCTTCTGGTTATTGACACCGGTGAACCCGGGTAAACAAAGTATCCGCCATTTTCCAGTTCCCACACCCTGAACTTTGAATGGAAATGACCGGCAAGCACATAATCAATATTTAAATCCTTAAAATATGAGAGCTTGGCGGGCATATACCTTCCCTCACCCTCCTTGCCGAAATCCTTTCTGGAAAAGAATGCGTCAAGCAACTCTCCGTGGTAGAGCAATATATTAGTCTTGTCGGTTTTTAAAATATTTGCTAATGACCCGAGCTTGCTTAAAATCTCTTCACCTTCGATATGTTCAAAAGGGAACCCCCATATCCTCAGGTCAGCAGTCTCATAAGGCTTGTTTAAGTCAGATATTATTTCAATATCTTCTCCAAAATAAGCACCGCTCCTATAAGATTCAATATCGTGATTTCCAGGGATAAGAATCACCTTAAATCCTGTTTTTGAAAAGAGTTCCCGTATCCTGGGCCTTAAGGCCTCAGCATCAATCCCCTTATCGAAGAGATCCCCGCTTATAGTAAAAACTTCAATCTTTTCTTTTTTCCCAATTTCAATCAGTTTCTGGAGCGTTTTCCATCTATCGTCCTGATAGTCTTTTAAATGGATATCCGACGTATGCAGTACCTTCATCCTACTCACCTATTCTTTAGCTCATTTTCACCAATGCGGCATTCAATTCCCCGGAGGCCGGACGTCGAATACTTTTATCCCTATATTAATATCAGTTTTTAAAGATTCCTCACACACTTTTTTCGGGATATCGGCTTCGAAAAAGATTGATATCTGAACAAAATTTCAATCAGCAATTAAATCCTTGCCCGTCAGCCGTATCTGTAATACATATTAGTTGAACAATGGTAACGAATATTTCCGCTTCAATCTTACAAAACAAGATTTATTAGGAGGATGGTATTGAAAGCTGAATCAGGGACAAAAAGGATTTTTCCGGCAATTATAGCTGTTGTTATCTTTTTTTCTTTAATTTCCGGCACATCTTACGCCTGTACAACCTTTATCGCCGGCAAAAATACTACTGTGGATGGCTCGATACTCTTTGCCAAAACTGAGGACGACGGAGCCGACTATGCTGACTATCTCTGGTTTGTCCCTCGCAAAGAACACAATGAAGATGCCATGATAAAGCTTTGCGGTGGAAATATGATACCGCAGGTTAAGGAAACCTACGCCTACTATTGGGACCAGGTTCCCCGGAGCGAATATTCAGACGCCGTGATAAACGAATGGGGACTGGCCATCGGGAGTAATGCCTGTCCTTCAAAAGAAGATTCTATTGAAGAAGTTGAAAAAAGGGGCGACCTGCTAAATGGCGGAATCGGCTGGCGGCTAAGAATCATACTTGCCGAAAGATGCAAAACAGCAAGAGCTGCGGTAGAGCTTGCCGCAAAGCTTCTCGATAGGTATGGGTACCGGGGCTCAGGCAGAACCCTCGTTATCGTGGGACCCAAAGACGCGTGGATCCTGCAGATGGTGAGGGGAAAACAGTACGCAGCCCGCAGAGTAAAAGACGATGAAGTTGTACCGATAGCAAATACCTACACAATCCGTGAAGTCGATACAGATGATAAAAACAATTTTGTATGCTCTGATAATCTCATAAAATATGCCGGGAAACGCGGCTGGTACAACCCTAAAAGAGACGGTGAATTCGACTTCGCTAAAGCCTACGCCAATCAGGACTCACACACCAACATAAGAAACACTCGACGTTGCTGGATAATGGCTAAAATGGTCAACAAAGACTTTCCTCTCTCATGGAAAGAAGCGGATCAGGGTATGTTGCCGGTATCGGTCAAGCCTGACAGAAAACTTTCACTAAAAGACCTAATGCGTATCATGAGAACCCACTACGAAGGAACGGAGCTTGATGACTCTGACGGCTACGCGAAATCACCTCACAAAATCAAAAGCCGTCCAATTTGTACATATACCACCCGCCGAACAACGGTAGTACAGCAACGGGAATGGCTTCCAGTGGAGATAGGCACCATTATCTGGCGCTCTCTCTACGAACCGTGCAGCAGCGGATTTGTCCCTTGGTATCTATGCGCGAGGGATATTCCGCAGGCATTCCGGAACGCCCCTGAGAACTTCTATGATACAAAGAAAGGGCTCTACGAATACCACTTCAACATGCCGGAAGAAATTGAACTGGTTGACATGAATTCAGCCTCATACGTATTCGGCCTTATGGCGGGGCTTGTCGATTCCGACTATAAAAATGTGATAGATTACGTCCGGAACAAATGGGCTGCATTCGAGAACTATCAATTCAGGATGCAGAGCCATATTGAAGAAACAGCTCTAAAACTTTACGAAAGTGACAAAGAAGGGGCGCGCGAGTATCTGACCGATTACACCCGTGTGAGAGCTTTAAAATCTCTCAAAATTGCCAAAACAATCATAAATACTCTTGAATACAGGCTATGGAACGCAGAGCACGGCTCAAGGCTTAAAACAAACAAATAGGCACATATCTAAGTTTCCGGCAAACAGCATGTAAAAATATGTTTTACATGAATTAAAATGTACATTCGACATATACGGCATAACTGCTTGAATTATCACTAATTACAATATTACTCATTTTAAGCTGTATAACCTGTATACAATACCGGGCCATCTTATATGACAAATTAACTCTGATATTTACTAGAAAAAAGAATTTAACAATTTATATCATCTCTAATAACTTACTATACGATAATATCTTACATAACACCTTTTTGCTCAATCAAAAATTTTCTGCCTGTTCCGACTGTTTTCGGCATTTGAGATGCAATAGAATAGGAAACAAGCGGCGGGGTTGGGCCCTTCTCCTCTATAAGTGACAGCCGCGTCTAATGGAATTATCTGACCTGATTGCTAAAAGGAGAAGTTCAATGTTTAAACGAACCATTTCAACGATTGTAATTATATCGGTGGTATCCCTGATCTGGTATTCATGTTCAGAAAATAGTATCAATCAGCCCGGAGCAAAACCAGAAGGTTCGATCGGCGCTGAAACAGAAAATTTAAATAAAAAGTTAATAAATGACCTTCAAGTAAAAGAGCTTGTGGATATCGCAGATAACCTGATACAAATTTTTATTGCTCGCGAAATCACACAGGAAGAATTAGAATCCGCTGTTGCCGATAAGCAAATAGCCGCGGCTCAACTGGGTATGTCCGGGATTGAGTCAGAAAAACTATTGGATCAGATCAAGGAGCTCAGTAACTCTCTGTTAATAAAATACCCCGAATTGAAAGAAATGGTTCAGAAACAAATTGATAAACAATGCGAAAGTTGCCGGATCAGCCAAGTTATAAGTAACTGGGACAAAATTCGCGCGGATCAAGATCAAGCTAATGACAGAGAACTACTGAGCAAGATGAGCTACACTACCTATATAGTTGCTCTTGTTGGTTGCGCGGTAGGTGCCGGAGGC
>JAUXHZ010000008.1 GCA_030621255.1 Candidatus Latescibacterota bacterium | reverse complement strand
CGACTTAGAATGAGTGTTTCATTGATGATCCGATAATGAAAGTGAAGGCTCTCGCTGAATTAAAGGCTGCTGATGTCCGGAAATCATGCCCGGGGAAAAAGATTATCGGCGCTGATACTATAGTAATTTGCCGGAATAAAGAACTTGGAAAACCAGCCGATCGGAAAGAAGCGGCTGAAATGCTTGCTTTTCTGTCCGGCAAATGCCATGAAGTTGTAACGGGTATAGCGGTTATAGCTCCTCATAACCGTAGAATGATTAATATTGAAAAAACGAAGGTGTATTTCAAGAAGCTTAGCTCCAGAGAAATTCAGGCATATATTAATACGAACGAACCTTTTGACAAGGCAGGCGGATACGCTATTCAGGGATTAGCCGCTCCATTTATAAAAAGAATCGAAGGCTGTTATTTTAATGTTGTTGGCTTGCCCGTCGGACTTCTTTTTAGAATGCTGGAAGAGTTGGAAGCGCTGTAGAATTGTCTGGAAGTTAGAAGAAGGGAGTTTAGAGTGGTTGTTTTTAATAATGAACACACCTTTTCTACTGAAGGGGACGGAACCATTGTTAATCTTACCGATACGATCCTGCGAATGATTGGTGAAAGTGAGATTCAGGAAGGGCAGGTAAATGTCTTTGTCCCTGGTTCCACTGCTGCAGTTACAACAATAGAATTTGAACCGGGGCTTTTGCAGGATTTGCCGGAATTCTTTGAAAAAATAATTCCTTCAAACATTGAATATAAACATGATGCTACCTGGGGAGACGGAAACGGGTTTTCTCATCTCAGAGCTGCGCTTGTCGGACCTTCAATAACGGTTCCAATATTGAATGGCAAACTCCTTACCGGTACATGGCAGCAGATTGTGTTTATCGATTTTGATAACCGTCCCAGGAAAAGAAGTGTCCAAATTAATATTATTGGAAGGTAATCAGAGAATGATAATTGAAACAATCGATTACAGGAAGGGGATGGTTAGAATTATTGATCAGACCCTGTTGCCAGGTGAAGAAATATTTTTGAATCTCTGTACACTTGATGAAGTTGCCGAGGCGATATGTTCTCTCAGGGTAAGGGGAGCCCCAGCTATAGGGATTGCGGCTTCCTACGGTATGTTACTTAATCTGGATAAAATGCTTCAGGCGGAATCGGCCGAGAATCCGGAATATATTTTTGACAGGGAAGAAGGGATGAACTCTTTCTCTTTTCCGGGTATTTCTATTGAGAAAATAAGAAATTGTCTTTTGGAAGCAAAAAAAAGACTTGAAACCACAAGGCCTACAGCCGTAAATCTTTTTTGGGCCCTCAACAGGATATTCTCCGTGCTTGACGGAGAAGAGAAAGATCCCGGGCGTTTATGTGAGTTGATTGCCCGTGAAGCTTTTAATATTTACACCGAAGAAGTGGAAACGGAAATTAAGATCGGGAAAAACGGCGCCCGGTATATCAAAGATGGAATGAATATTCTGACTCATTGTAATGCAGGAGGATTGGCTACTGCCGGTTATGGAACAGCTTTGGCGGTATTGTATACAGCAAAAAAGGAAGGAAAGGAGTTTTCCGTCTATGCTGATGAAACACGCCCTCTTCTTCAGGGAGCCAGGCTTACATCCTGGGAACTCGAAAGAAGTGGAATTAAGGTAAGTGTTCTTTGTGATAACGCGGCGGCTTCTCTCTTCGCGGCCGGTAAAATTGATATTGTTATAGCAGGGGCTGATCGAATAGCAGCAAACGGAGATGTGGCAAATAAAATCGGGACACTTGGTTTGGCGATTCTCTGTAAGGCGTACCGTAAACCTCTTTATATAGCAGCTCCTCTTTCTACATTTGATATGAATATTGAGAGTGGAGATGATATACATGTTGAACAACGTTCCGGTGATGAAATTGCATACCTTGGCGGCAGGAGGGTGGTTCCTGAAAATGTCAATATTTACAATCCGGCGTTCGATATAACACCTGCGGAACATATTTCGTCGATTATAACAGAAAGGGGAGTTATTGAGAATCCCCGGAGGGAGCAGATAGCCTCTTTTATACGGCGTTGAAACGGGAAAAATATTATTTAGTGAATTAACGGGAAACACGGGTGGTTCTGTTGAGTATACTAATTGCTCTGGGACAGATTTTAATCGTGTAAAGTCACTTGACGGGACAATGCAATCGATATATATTTCAACCTCGGATTATATATAGGTGGAGTGGTATGTTCACGTAAGGAGAGGAATGAAGAAGACAATAATTGTTGGTGATGGAGAAATTGAGAAAAAATGGTATGTTGTGGATGCATCCGGAAAGACTCTGGGACGTATGGCATCCGGAATTGCTTCAGTGCTTCGAGGAAAAAATAAGCCGATCTTTGCCCCGCATATGGATACAGGTGATTTTGTAATCGTTGTAAATGCACGTGAGGTATATATTTCAGGGAACAAACGTGTTGACAAGAAATACTGGCGACATAGTGGATATATGGGGGGGCTTACTCAAACTAGTTTTGAAGAGATGATGAAGAAAGATCCATCCTTTGCGGTGAAAAATGCCGTAAAGGGGATGTTACCTCATAATAAATTAGGCAGGAGATTGTTAAAGAAACTCAAAGTTTACCCTGGTCCCGAGCATTCTCACGAAGCTCAACAACCTGAAATACTTGAGTTATAATCTTAACTATGTTCTGAAAAATGGTAGTCGCGTACATAATAAGGAGGTGAAAATTTGGCAAAAGAAGAGTTTTGTAGTATTGGAAGAAGAAAAAAATCGATAGCCCGTGTATATTTGGCTGAAGGTACCGGTAAAATTCAGGTTAACGGTAAAGGGATTGATGAATATCTGAAACGGAAGAATTTGATTATCATGGTGAATCAGCCGTTTGCCGCCACTGGTACAGAGGGACATTACGATATTAAGGTTAATGTTTGTGGTGGAGGCTTAACGGGGCAGGCAGGCGCTATTAGGTTGGGTATCGCAAGAGCGATTCTCTTGGATGACGGGTCCCATAGGAAAGTACTCAAGGAAAATGGCTTTCTGACCAGAGATTCGAGAATTAAAGAGCGTAAAAAATACGGTCAGCCTGGAGCCAGGAAAAAATTCCAGTTCTCCAAAAGATAGATTAAAAAATTTCACACATCTCTTTTTCGCGAGCCGTGGTGTTCCGGAAATTTACGGAATCGGATTGTGTTACAGGGGGATGGAGGATAAACCAATCAGGAGGAAAAGTTGGATATTAAAATAGAAGATCTGTTTGAGGCGGGCGTGCATTTTGGCCATCAGAAAAGACGATGGGATCCCAAAATGAAGCCATATATATATAAAGAACAAAACGGGATATACATAATTGATGTAAGGATAACACTTGAGAGATTGAAACAGGCTTATGACAAGATTGTAGATCTGGCAGCTGAAGGAAAACACATGATCTTTGTGGGGACCAAGAAACAGGCAAAGAGAAGTGTGAAGGAAGATGCCGAAAGATGTGGTATGTATTATGTCTGTGAAAGATGGCTTGGCGGCACTCTTACCAATTTTAAGACAATAAGAAAAAGTACTGATAAACTTAATGAAATAGATGCAATGGAAGTGGATGGGGACTGGGAGAAACTTTCTAAAAAAGAGAAGCTTGATATAACAAAAAAGAAAGCAAAACTCTTAAAGCTTCTCTCTGGTATAAGGGAAATGAAAAAAGTGCCCTCGTGTCTTCTTGTTTTTGATACTAAAAAAGAATCAATAGCGGTTAAAGAAGCAAAGATACTCAATATTCCGATTATAGCTTTGGTGGATACGAATTGTGATCCTGACGAAGTGGATATTGCTATTCCTGCGAACGATGACGCCATAAGATCAGTCAAGCTTTTTACCAAGACTTTTGCGGACGCAATCATTGAAGGAAGAGGCAGATATTTAAAGAACAAGGATTTTCTTGAAAAGAAAGAGGAAAAACAGAAGAAAGAGGAAAAGCAGAAGAAAGCCGAAAATGAAAAAAAATCAGATAAGGAAGCCAGTTCCGCTAAAAAAGCATCTTCTTTGAATTCGACGGAACAGAAAAATGTAAAACGGGAAGATAAAAAATAGATTAATATAGATCCGGAGGATTAGAATGAGTATTGATGCCAAGCAGGTAAAAGAATTACGCCAGAGAACCGGTTCCGGGATGATGGATTGCAAAAAGGCTTTGCAGGAAACTGATGGCGATGTCGAGAAGGCAATTAAGGTTCTTCGTGAGAAGGGTTTGTCGGCTGCCGCAAAACGTACAGGCAGATCTGTCAGTGAGGGAAGTATATTTACTTATGTTCATCCCGGCGCTCAGATTGCTGTAATGGTTGAATTGAATTGTGAAACGGACTTTGTGGCTCGTACAGAAGATTTTCAGAATTTGGGTAAGGATATCGCGATGCATATTGCGGCAACATCTCCCCTGGCGCTTTGCAGGGAAGATGTAGATCCTGAAATAATTGAAAAGGAAAGGGAAATTCTGAGGAATCAGGCGTTAAAAACAGGCAAACCCGAGAATGTTATTGAAAAAATAATTGAAGGAAAAACCGAAAAGTTTTATAGTGAAGTATGTTTGCTGGAACAGCCATTTGTTAAAAACGATGAAGAAACAATTGGAGATTTGGTGAAGAACATAATAGGGAAACTTGGTGAAAATATGCAAATTAAGCGTTTTGCCAGGTTTGAAGTAGGGGGGGAGTAATACCCTGAATAGTATTTTAAGCAATACAATTTGATTCTGTTTGAAAAAACGTGGGATTTGCTTTCTCCTGCGCTTTTTTTGAAGGAGGATTGCAGAAGTGGATAATGTTGATCGCCCCGGAAGAGTATTACTGAAAATAAGCGGTGAAGTATTTGGCGGTATAGAGGAAGTTTTCGATACAAAACGGATAGAAGAATTTGCATCCCAGTTAAAGGAAGTCTCCCAGTCCGGTACACAAATCGCGATTGTTGTCGGAGGCGGCAATATAGTAAGAGGAGCGGTTTATAGTGCTGATAAATCAAACAGGTGCAGTGCGGATCATATGGGGATGCTTGCCACGGTAATTAATGCGCTGGTTCTCAAAAATAACCTTGAAAAAATCTCTGTTGAGGCTGAAGTGCTGACCTCTCTTTATATCGAACCGATAGCCGAATTATTTACAAGGCGAAAAGCTCTTGAATATTTGGAAAAAGGGAAAATTCTGATTCTCGGGGGCGGAACAGGCAACCCTTTTTTTACAACCGATACTGCCGCAGCTCTCAGGGCGGCTCAAATCGGCGCTGACATTTTACTTAAGGGAACAAAAGTTGATGGTGTTTATGATTCCGATCCTTTAGTTAACCAGGATGCCGGAATGATTGAATCGTTAAGTTATACGGATATTCTTGAAAAGAATCTAAAAATTATGGATTCGGCCGCGGTAGCTCTCTGGCGTGAGAACAAAATTCCAATTAAGGTGTTTAATATAATGCAAAATGGTAATTTGAAAAAGGTGTTGGAAGGTGAAGGCCTGGGAACAATCATTGTAGAATAAGGAGGTTCTCGATGCAATCAGTTGATGAAATATTCGTGGAAACAGAAGATCATATGAAAAAATCAATTATCAAAATTGAAGATGATCTTTCCGCCATACGCACCGGCAAGGCAACGCCGGCCCTTCTTGATAGTGTCAGGGTTGACTATTACGGTACAAGTGTTCCATTGAAACAAATTGCGAGTATTGCTATCCCGGACTCGAGTCTTATTACGGTTCAGCCGTGGGAGAAACCGCTTGCCGCGGAGATTGTAAAAGCTATACAATCCGCGAATATCGGGCTTAATCCTCAAGAAGAAGGGGGATTTATTCGTATCCCTTTACCATCACTTACTGAAGAAAGAAGACAAGATCTTGTTAAAACAGTAAAAGAAATGGTTGAAGATGGTAAAATAGCGATAAGGAATATTCGAAGGGAAGCAAATGAGAAATTGAAGAAACTTGAAAAAGCCCACGAAATTTCCGAAGATGATTTCTACAGATATGAAGAGGATATTCAGAAAATAACAAATGAATCTGTTGAAGAATTTGATAAAATTTCCGAAGTTAAAGAGAAGGAAATATTGCAATTTTAACTGGTAACAATATAGAGATGGATAATTTTGTGTGAAAAAAAAATTAAAAATTGATAAAGAGATTGCAGGACTTAAAACTGAAGAAAATCTCCCACGGCATATAGCTATTATAATGGATGGTAATGGAAGATGGGCGAAAGAGCGTATGCTGCCAAGAATTGGCGGGCACAAAGCTGGTAGAGAGTCTGTGAGGGCAGTTGTCAGAACTTGTGCCGGGTTGGGTATTCCAATATTATCATTATATACATTCTCAATTGAAAACTGGAATAGGCCTGATAGAGAAGTAAAGGCTTTGATGAAATTCTTGAAAATAGTTCTGGAATCCGAGTATCTCGAACTAAAAAAGAATAATATAAGGTTAGAGGCTATGGGAAGGCTTGATATGCTTCCGGATGTTACTCGAAGGGTTCTTGATGATGCAATAAAGAAACTCTCTGGAAATACAGGTACTATTCTAAATCTCTGTTTGAGTTACAGTGGAAGAGCGGAGATTATTGATAGTGTGAGAAAGATAGCCGGCGATATAAAAAGTGGTAATTTAGAGATTGAGGCGATTGATGAAAAACTCTTTTCGGGGTATCTCTATTCACCCCAATTCTGTGACCCGGACCTTCTTATTAGAACCGGCGGTGAATTTAGAATCAGCAATTTTCTGCTATGGCAACTTGCTTATACGGAGATTGTTGTAACCGACCTGTTCTGGCCGGACTTTAGAGAAAAACAATTGATTAACGCGATCCGGAAATATCTTGGCCGTGAACGAAGATTTGGGCGAATTGAAAACGAGTAATCTATTATGTCTGAAAATGAGATAACAAAACAGGATAATCCCGATAACTCAGGGAAAATATGGTCGATAATAAAAAGAGTTATTATCTCGGTAATTTTTGTACCATGTATAGTGATAATAGCCAGAAGGGGAGGAGTATATTTTCTTATTCTGGCAACTATTCTGATTCTTGCCGGTCTCTGGGAATTTTTCAGGATGGTGGAAGCGAAGGGCCTTAAACCTTATATATTTATTGGAATATCAGGCGGCACTTTACTTCCGCTGTCTATATTCTTTTTTAATGGAAGGTATACCAATTTTCTTGTTGTTGTTATTTTTCTAGTTATTATGATAAGTGAACTTGTCAGGGGGAAAAAAGGTTTTGCCCTTTATCATATTTCAATAACACTTTTCGGGATATTGTATGTCGGCTGGATGGGAAGTTTTCTCGTAAGGCTGAGAGAATTACCAATTCTGATAAACCTTGATTACAAAAGCGGTTTTCTTTTTGTTATTATGGTTTTTATATTAACATGGTGTTACGACACCGGTGCCTATACGTTTGGGATGATAGCTGGAAAGCATAAGTTGTTTCCAAGCATATCACCCGGTAAGACAGTTGAAGGAGCGATTGGTGGAACACTGCTTTCAATAATCGGAATTCTGGTTGCCAGAGAATATATTTTTTCATTTTTGAATATATGGGAGGCTGTTGGGCTGGCTATTGCCGCTTCCGTATTCGGTCAACTTGGTGATCTTGTGGAATCGATGATAAAAAGAGATGTCAGAATAAAAGACTCGTCGAATACTATTCCGGGTCATGGAGGAGTTCTTGACCGCTTCGATTCTATTCTGTTTAATGCCCCCGTAATATACTATATTTTAAAATATTTTATAATCGATGGCTAAGATAGGATGTCGTATTGAAAAGTGTAGTTATACTTGGATCGACCGGCTCAATAGGCAGGGCGACTGTTGAGGTAATAAGAAACCAGCCTGACAATGAATTTGAAGTTGTCGGCTTGGTAGCGGGTAGTAATATACAAGAATTTGAGAAGCAGCTTTCTCTTTTCACAGAGGCAGCTTTCGCGCTTGGGAGTGAAAAAGCGCTTGAGAAGCTTGTCAAGAATAACTCAGGGTTAAAGGCGCGCGCTGCAGGACACGGACAGGAGGGAATATCAGCTTTGTTGTCCGGGGCTTCAGCTGACATTGTGGTTAATGCCATGGTGGGGATTTCAGGACTTGTTCCTACCTTAGTTTCGTTGGAAGCTGGAAGTAAAGTAGCGCTTGCTAACAAGGAAACACTGGTTACAGCCGGAGAAATACTTAAGCGGGAAACATCTGATATCCTTGATAGGATAATTCCTGTTGACAGTGAACATTTCTCGTTGTTACGGCTTCTCTCCGGCGTTAGCAGTGAAATAGAAGATATAATATTGACAGCTTCCGGCGGCCCGTTTTATGACAAGCAGCCGGCCTCTCTTAAAAATGTGTCGATAGAGGATGTTCTAAGTCACCCAACCTGGAATATGGGGAAAAAGGTTACTGTGGATTCAGCACTTCTTCTAAATAAGGGGCTTGAAGTTATTGAAGCTCACTGGTTATTTGGATTTCCTTACGAGAGAATCGGAGTTGTGATTCATCCTCAGTCAATTGTGCATTCGTTGATTCGCATGAGGGATGGATCACTGTCGGCGCATATGGCGCCAGCCGATATGAAGCTTCCCATTATGAATGCCCTTTATTATCCCGTTGTAAAGGAATTTCCATGGGAGGAACTGAAACTTGGAGATCTGGGAAAGCTGGAGTTTATTGAATTTGATAAAAAAAGGTTTCCGGCTTTTGATTTGGCGATGAAGGCTGCCAAAATGGGAGGTACGGCCACGACTGTTCTCAATGCCGCCGATGAAATCGCTGTTGAAACTTTTTTGTCGGGAAAGATTGAATTTCTGACAATAATAGATTGGATAGAGGAAGCGCTTTCAGCGCATTGCCTCAAGACTATTGATAATGTTGATGATGTGCTTGAAGCTGACAGATGGACGAAGGATTTCCTTGCCAGCCGGCACAATGAAGCCGTCTTTGTATAATGGAGGATGTATGCTACTTACTATTGCGTCGTTTTTATTTGTTTTGAGTGTGGTTGTCCTTATACATGAATTTGGACATTTTATTGTGGGCAAGCTTAATAATGTTTATGTCGTCACTTTTTCCCTGGGATTTGGGCCGAAGTTGATCAAAAAAAAATTCGGTGAGACAGAATATGTTATTTCCGCTGTGCCCTTTGGAGGATATGTGAAATTTGCCGGGGATTCGGAGGATGAAGATGATAAAGAAGATGATAAAAAAAAGAAAGATGCCGGAGTTAAAGAAAAGATAGAAGTGGATATACCGGAACACCGCACCTTTAGGGCCAAAACTCCATTCCAGAAAATGCAGATAGTTATTGCCGGCCCCCTTATGAATGCCGTGCTGAGTCTTATTATATATATCGGAAGTGTATCGATTCAGGGTGTTATCAATCCTGTTCCTTCGTCGATAGTCGAGAAAGTAATTCCGAATTCCCCGGCCATGCAAGCTGGTTTTGAAAGGGGAGACAGAATTCTTGAGGTAAACGGGAATTTTTTGACAGCTGGTAAAGATTTAACACATTTTGTAGAACAAAATGAAGATAAAAGGCTCGCTTTTAAGATTCTTAGAAAGGCTGATACTCTTTTTGTCACGGCAACACCGGAATATAACGAAGATGCTGACAGATATACTGTAGGTCTTTATCTCGGGGTTCCGCCGATAATTGGAGATGTAAAGCACGATGGGCCGGCATGGAAAGCCGGGATCAGAAAGGGAGTCTATATTGAGTCAATTAATGATACTGTAGTAATTTCATACAATGAGCTTGCGGATAGAATTCGGAACAGCCTGGGGCGGGAACTTGAATTTGTATGGAATCAGGACGGAGTGGAACAGTCGGCGTTTATTACTCCAGAATCAATTGACATTCCTTCAGGCGGAGAAAAACTTGAGGTTATTGAAGTAGGGGCTATTGGAATAGGGCAATATTATGAAGAGTCCAAGATTTCCTTTATAAAAGCGGTAGGCCGCGGAGCCGGCTCGTTCCGGCAAATGACTATAGCAATATTAGGTTTCCTTAAACAACTTGTAACCGGAAACGCATCGATGAAAGCGATGGGCGGTCCTCTTAGAATCGGCCAGATGGCTGGAGATATGGCCAGATGGGGGTTTGGGTATTTAATGCTTTTTATAGCTTTCTTTTCGCTGAACCTTGCTATATTTAATCTTCTGCCGATTTTGCCTTTTGATGGAGGGCATTTCGTGCTCTATTTTGTCGAATTGGTATCGCGTAGGCCCATTAACCGTAAGGTAAAGAATGTGATGATGCAAGCCGGTTTCGTGCTTTTGATTATATTGATGGTTTTGGTAACAGCTTTAGATATTTTTAACGTATTCGGCTAATTTTCCGATTCTTGCGAGTTTCTTGTCAGTAATTTGTTAATTCTATTGTAAACGGCCAACCATCTTGTCGGGTCTTTTTCAAGTTCCGATAGCGCCAGCCGAATTCTCTGATAATCCGTTTCTTTTTCTATTTGGATCAACTTTTTTGTGAGTTCTTCGGGATTGTTTTGGAGATTTCTTTCAAATTCATGTATTTTAACATATGAGTTTACTAGATATCGTTCGTTTGGTGTAAGAGTCCTTGTTATTTCTTTGTCAGGGTTTGTTCTCTCTGAGCAGGAGATGGTAAGTATAAAAAGAATAGAAAGGATAATCGAAATTGATTTACGCATTCTAACCGGATAATAGAGTTTGTTATATTCCCGGTTTGAATTGTTTGTTGAACTCATTTCGTACACTTTATAAAATTGTTTATTTTTCATCTTTTAAGGAAGTTACAACCAGGATTAAAGAATGTCAATCTCAATGCTGTACAAACAAAAAAGAATACTATTAGTTGCTTTAAGCTGTTTCATTGCTGCAGTAGCAGGATTCTGTTTACCGTCCGAAGCCGCCGCTGGAGGGTTTGAGGACGAATTGCCGGTTACCAAGCAGATCATTATTCTAGGAAACCGCGTATTTGACGATAAAATCCTTAAAAATAAAATGCATACAAAAGAAGCTGGGTTTTTTGGTTTTTTCAAAAAGCCACGCTATCGCGCTGATTTTCTCATGCGGGATTTGGAAAAAATCAAATCCTTTTACAGAAAAAATGGATTTTTCAGCACCGAAGTAAATATTAGTTCCCTTGTAAGGGACGAAAAAAGCAATTCCATCAAGATAAAGATTATTATAAATGAAGGTGAGAGGACCAGAGTTAGAAAACTTGGAATCGGGGAGAATGAAATAATCTCAGAAGAAGTGATAAAAGGTGTACTGAAATTAACAAAAGGAGAACCATATAATCCGAACTTACTTAAAGTCGATCAATACTCTATATTTAACCTTTTTTTCGAGAGAGGCTATCTCGGAACCGGAATTTCTTACGATGTTAATATTGATTCAACCGAGGTTGATGTTTTTTGGAAGATCAGAGTCGGGGAAAAAGCGAAGATTAATACTATTCAAATAGTGGGCAACAGTAAAGTAGATGAAAATTTAGTATCAAGGGAACTTACTATACATTCAGGCGAGTATTTCGAACTTAAGAAGATTCAGCAAAGTAAGCAGAATTTATACAATACCGGTTATTTTTCATCTGTTGATATTGAACCTGAAAATCTAGATCTAAAGGCTGGAATCGTGGATATACGATTGGGTGTGCGGGAAAGAAAGATGGGGTATATTGAGACTGGCATGGGAGTTGGTAATGTTCACGCGAGCCATATATTTCTTGAATGGGGACAGAGAAATTTGCTGAATAGGGGATATACCCTGAGATTTGAATCCTCTTACTCTTTCAGCTTATTTTCTGATAATGAAATCAATATTTCAGAAATGGACTTTGAGGAAAATTATATACGTTACGAAGGAGAGTTGCGTTTTCCGCATGTTATGTCAACATGGAACACTTTTTCACTGGGCGCATATTATGAAGATGATGCCACTATCCGGCCCGCGGTTTTTCGTGCGATGAGCTACACAAGTTCAATCTTCAGACAAGTTTCGCGGCAGACCTTGCTTCAGTTCAGCTATATTTTCGAACATATAAAACGGGATGATACTCCGGGGGAAAAAAGTGAATCAAGAAGACATTCATTGGAATTAGAATATAGGAGGGATACAAGGAATTACTATTTCAATCCAAAGAACGGCAATTATTTTAATATGGATCTTAGATACTCGGGGGGGGTATTGGGCGGAGATGACAATTACTATTCTGTTGTTTCTTCATATAGAAGTTTTAACACTATTTTAAATGAAGCAGTTTTGGCGTACAGATTTAGAGTGGGTTTCTCAGAGCCATTTGCCGGGACTGTCTCCAGCGGGCTTCCTATGGAAAGCCGGTTCTTTGTAGGTGGAGGAAACTCTGTGAGGGGTTACGAGGAGAATTCGTTGGGGCCGACAGGAATCAGTGGAGATCCCGTAGGTGGCCAGGTGTTATTACTGACAAATGTTGAGATCAGGTTTTTGTTTCCCGGCTTATCCAGATTTAATATCGGGGGTGTGATCTTTCTTGATGGCGGCAATGTTTGGGAAAATATTAATGCTTTAAGAATAAATCAGTTTACTATACTGAAAAATATGGAGGAAATGACAAACCGTGATTATAAGTATAGTGCAGGTTTTGGGTTAAGATATTATACCCCGCTTGGGCCTATCAGGATTGATGCGGGATTTCCACTTAAGAAAACAGCTGATAATAAAAAGGATAACTACTGGATTCACATCAGCCTGGGCCAGCTATTTTAATGGAAAAGGAAAACGGTGGCTGAAAGAGTTATAAGAAAAAGAATTCTAATCTGGATCTCCTCTTTCATCGTCTTTGTGATTGTGATGGTGATTTTGGGCCTTCTCTTTGTTCATACCGATTTCTTTGCTGACAGGGTTGCCGATGTTCTGGGAAGTTACTGTTTCCATGGGACTGATTATAAGTTGGAAATTGGAAAGATTGACGGCAATCTTCTTGGCAGGCTTTATATCAGGAATCTTATAATTCGTTACAGGGGTGATGATTTTTCATACGATGTTGTCAGGATAGAAGAAATCAACTGCCGGTATGACCTCATTTCTCTGCTGGGAAAAAGACACAGGATGGAGCGGTTATCCCTTTTAAGGCCTCATATCTGGATAAAACCAGGGCCTTCAGAAATTAACAGAATGTCCGTGGGCGGCGAATCATTTGGGAAATTATTCAGGTTTGCGGTGGAAGAACTGGATGTTTCAAAGGGGCAGATTATATGTCAGGGAGTAAATAGTGCGGATGCTGTAAAAGATATTAAATTTGAAGGTTCTGTAACTACTAGGAAAGACGGCTTTTATGTTCAGATGCGAGATGGATCGTGCAATTTGATTACTCGAAAGATTAGTATTAACGAAATGAAGGGAAATGTTGTCTGGAAAAAGGATAAGGATAAAGATATTGCCGGCAGTAATATTCTGTTTGAGAACTATTCTGTACGTACGGGGAGTTCGAAACTAATATTCAACGGAAAATTTAACCCGGGTTCAATGAATATAGATATACGCGTAAAAAGTGCGCCCTTAGATTTGAAAGAAGCAGGATATATTTTTGATTTTGCCGCTGAAGAAACAGGCAGGGTGAATGGTGTTTTTGATATACGTGGAGAAAACGGCACTTTGAATGTGAAGGGGGTCGCGGATGGAATAATCGGCGGTTTTGCCCTGAACGATTTCAATATGGACATAACTGTAAATGATTCAATCGTCAGGATGAATCATTTTGAAGGCGGGATTAATGGGGCTTACGTAGTTGGGGATGGCGCTTATTTAATTGAGGATGAAAAACTGCTAAAAATCAGTTTTAACGCTGAGAATATTGATTTGTCAAAGGGGTTTTATCCGGGAACCAGGCTTCCTGAAACCGATTTCACGGGCAAGATAGGGATTAAATATTATCCCCGCAAAAATGAAGTACTATTCCAATT
>JAUXHZ010000211.1 GCA_030621255.1 Candidatus Latescibacterota bacterium | reverse complement strand
GATACTTTTGATCAGTGGGCTCGGGGTTGGAGTAGAATACGAAACGCCGAAGGTGTCACAGGGGATTAAACGGCTTGCGCAAACAAAGAATTTTTCAGATGTTGTGGCGCTTTACAGCGAAGAAGAAGGTAAAGCGATAATAACACTGCGGGTTAAAGAGTATCCCCGTATCAAAAAGATTCGTATTCTTGGAAACGACAAGATAGAAACAAGTGATATAAAAAATAAATTAAGGTTGAGAGAGGGGCTTTTCGCCAGGCCGGAAGCTATTTCACGCGATATTGTATCAATAGAAGAATTGTACGGGGAGAAAGGGTATAATAACGCGCGGATAAGAGTGGAGAAGTTGTCTCTCAGGGAAGAAGATAAGGTAGAATTGGAATATCGGATTTCTGAAGGCGAAAAGGAGAAGATAGCCCATATTGATTTTATCGGAAACGGGGCATTGGAATCTGATGAGCTGCGGGATATTATGGAGACAAGTGAAAAGGGATGGATAAGAGGTGGAGAATTTAAACCGAAGGTTTTTGAAGAAGATCTTGATAATATCAGGAGAAGTTACGCTGAGATTGGATATATCGATGCTAGGGTTGAACTCTACAGCAGAGACGCGGTAGATGACGGCAAGCATATCGATATTTTTATAAAGATAGATGAGGGGGAAAGGTTTTACGTAGGGGATATTACCTGGTCGGGTAATAATGTGATCGGTGATTCGGAAATTCGAAAATGCATTCTGCTTGAAAAAGGGGAACCCTTCTCACTCGGGAAGATTGAAAATATGCAGATGATGATAAACAGCCTCTACTGGGAGAAGGGTTATATATGGAGCCGAATTATCCCTTCCCAGAGACTAGATGGAAGGAATATCAGTCTTGAACTGCAGATAGAGGAAAATCAGCAGGGCAGAATAAATGAAATTAGAATAAGCGGCAACACCAAGACATTTGAGAATGTCATACGCAGGGAACTTGATATCTATCCTGGAGATATGTTTGTTTTAAAAGATGTCCAAAGAAGCGTAAGAGAGATATTTCAATCCGGATATTTTAAGGAACCTCCCAAGCTTGACCCGAAGAAGATCAATGATGAAGGGGATATTAATCTTCTTCTGAGCGTTGAAGAAAAACAAACCGGCAACTTCAAGCTCGGATTTGGATTTTCACAGCTGAACAGGCTCAGCGGCTTTATAGGCCTTTCAGAAAACAATCTCTTCGGCAGAGGGAAAAACGTTAGTATCGACTGGGAATTCGGCAGATACAGGGAGAATATGAATGTCCGGTATTCCGAGCCGCATCTCTTTAACAGCGAAACAGTTCTTTCGGTAACTGTTTTTAACTGGGTACAGGATCGAATTCACCAGCAATACTATACAGACAGGCGTAAGGGATTCTCTATTCAGTTCGGGCATCCTATGCCGGTTCTGGATTATACGAGAATATTTCTCGGCTACAGGTTTGAGATGGTGGAATTGTCTAATTTCGATGAGGCGTATCCGGTTTACGGTACTCTTAGGAATATTGAATGGCCTATGAACAAAAGTACAATTACTCTGAGCCTGGTAAGAAATTCTACTGACAGCCCTTTTCATCCTACCGTAGGCTCCATTTCAGAATTAAGCACAGAACTGGCAGGAGGGCCCCTGAAGGGGAATGTGAAGTTTGTTCGCTATAGAGCGGGAATGTCGTGGTTTAGAACCCTCTTCTGGAAGTTTACATTCCACCTTGATTTTAACGCAGGATTGATCGACGGCTACGGCGGATCTGAGGTTGAAGATTTTGAAAAATTCAGACTGGGAGGTAACAGAACATACTCTTTAAGAGGATATGATTACTATCAGATTGTACCCGACGGGAATGATCCGTATATCGGCGGAAGGTTTATGGTAAAATACACTCAGGAGATAGTGTTTCCTTTTTCCAAGCAGATTTACGGCCTCTTATTTTTTGATTCGGGGAATACATGGAATTCCTTTATAGAGGCAAACCCGTTTAATTTAAGGAGAGGGCTTGGAATTGGTGTAAGGGTCGAGATACCCGGGATGGGCAATCTCGGGCTGGATTACGGTTACGGATTTGACAAAGAGGGTGGAGGGAGTTGGGAACCTCATTTTAATTTTGGAACATTCTTTTAAAAAGTTGTTTTTGTAATATGGCAAAATTGATATATTGTATTTGTGCAGTTTAAAGAAAGGAGAAATGTTTTGAAGAAGTTATCATTAGTATTAGTCATTGTTTATTTGTTTACCGTTATGCCCGCCAGTCTGGCTGTATCTGAGGAAGTCAAGATCGGGTATATAGACACTGTAAAGATCTTTGCTAATTTCAGTGAAACGATAACGGCCGAAGAGACCTACAAGAAAGAAGTAGCAAACTGGAAGAAAAAGGCCGAAGAGATGGAAGCTGAAATAGCCCAGATGCGGGAGGAACTTCAATCTCAGAGTTTGATGCTTAGTGAGACAAAGATTACAGAGAAGAAACTCGTTATGGACCAAACTATCAAGGAATATCGGGAATATATGCAGGAAATATTCTCAGAGAATGGTGAAGCGGCAAGAAGGAACAAGGAATTGACAGATCCGATTGTTGAAAAAATCAATAAGGTTATCGCTGAGATTGCGGAAGAAGAAGGATATACTATTGTTCTTGACGCGGCGCAGGGAACTGTCTTGTACGGTAAAGACTCTATTGATCTGACTGAGAAAACACTTGAAAGACTCAAAAAAGAGTATACCACTGTGCAGTAGCCGTAACATTTTATTGAAATTCTCTTTTCTCTTTGTTTCTCTTGTAAAAAGGAAGGAGAGTTAGATCGGAAAGTAATTATGTCTTCCTTTTTACTTGGAGAACTTGCTGATATTGTAGGCGGGCAGGTTATTGGCGACAAAGATCTTGAAATTACCGGAGTTGCTGGAATAAAAAGTTCCGGCAATGGTGAAATAACATTTCTGGCAAATCCAAAATATGAATCTTTTCTGAGCACAGCGAAGGCATCTGCTATCATTGCTTCAGCTGATATCAAAGAAAGATTTTCAGGTTCAATTATAAAAACTGAAAACCCCTACCTCGCGTTCTTCAAGGTTGTTAAGCTTTTTGACAAACCTCATACTGAGAAATATAGGAGAGGGATTGATAAAACAATTTTAGTTAATGAAAATGTACAGCTTGGAGAAGAGATACACATTGGTATGAATGTTCATATCGGTGAAGGGGTGAGGATTGGAAGCAGAACTACAATATTGCCGTTTGTTTATATAGGTGATGGTGTGGAAATTGGAGATGATTGTTTGATATACCCCAATGTAACTATTCGGGAAGGCTGCCGTCTTGGTGACAGAGTAATAATTCATTCCGGAGCTGTTGTTGGAAGCGATGGTTTTGGATACGCGCAGGAGGG
>JAUXHZ010000325.1 GCA_030621255.1 Candidatus Latescibacterota bacterium | reverse complement strand
AGTAAATCTTGGTGGTTTTAAAGAGAGTGTCCAGTTGCCGGATCTTCCTGAGATAAAGGATCCGGAACTCGATATTGGCAATGATTTGGATGATGCCGGGAATCCGGATATTAAGGATGAAGAAATTTCTGATGAATCATGGACTTCTTTAAATGTTCGCCGAGGCGAGGATGATTCCATTCCGGAAGATATTGATGTTGAGTTCAGGGAAGACGGAATTGGAGATGTCACGGAAGATTCTAAAGAAAAACCAGAGCCTCTTGCCGTAGATGAATCCGTTAGCGATAAACCTTCCGTCTATGAGGAAGTGGGGGATTATGAACAGTCTGAGGGGGATGGGCTTGGAATAGAAATTGCCTACAGGAAACATCTGGATAAATCTGTAAAGCGGCAGTTGAAAACGCCATTGGCAGATACAGACGCAAATGAGAAAAGTGTAAACGTAAACAGTGACGAACCTATTGTTGATCTGTTTGAGCTGGGAGCAGTTGAAATAGAATCTGCTGAAGCCCGGCAGTGAGGTGAAAATTGCCAGAATTAGGTAATGAAAACAGAACGCTTTTCAAGAAGCAGATAAAAGATCATACCGGGAAACTTGTTGCTCTTATGGAACAAGCTTCAGGGGAATCGATAAATACAGAAGTTCTTAATAGAGCCTGTTTTGCTAACAAGCTTCTTGAAGGAAGTACAAGGATGCTTGGACTGAACGACTGGAGTGAAACTCTTACTCTGTTTCGTGAGCTTCTTGAAAAGGTTAATAACGAAGGTGCTCACTGGGATGAAAATCAGTCTCAGGTAGTGTCGGAAATTCTCGAAATTGAAGAACGAATCGGCGATTCGCTTTCTTCAGAAGATTTTGATGATAAGTGGACCCCAGCCTTATTTATTGGTGTAAAGAAGGAAATTGAAGTGTTGATTGAAGAATGTAAAAGTTCCCCACAATCCGGCCTTTCGTCTGAAAAGACGAATCCCGACAAAGATTCTGTTTATATAGAAGAACTGCCTAAAAAATCCGGCAAGACTGATATTAATGTGTTTGAAAAGCTAATTGCTTTGCTTGAGGAGTTATGGCGCGATTTCGATTCTTGTATTAAAAATGGTGATTGTTGGGATGGAAGGGTAGAGGATTTTGAATTAAAATATGAAGAAAGTAAATTCTATATGAATCTTATGGGTGATTTTATACAAAGAATAGCAGACAAAAAAGATCATTCTTCTGTAGAGATTCCCAGCAATCTTGTAGTCGGCGGTGTTAGAAATATTGTAGATATCTACAGTAAAATGAAGGGTTGGGAGATAAATCTTCATACGAATACAGACGAATTTACTATGAGCGGTAAGGCCGCTTCAGCAATTGTCAAAATTATGAAAAACTGTCTTTTTGACATAAGCTTATTATCTGTAATCGATAGTAATGAAAATTTAATGATGGAGATGGATGTTGCATGCAAGGGATCCTATTTGGAAGTAGTTGTAAGGGATAATTATGCACGTTATCTGAGTGATTCTGAAATAGATCATGAGGATCCAGCGGCTTTCTATAAAGGGTTGCTGGTTATTAGAAACATTTTGAAGGATTGGGGAGGATTGCTGTGGGTTGAGCCCGGGAAAGGTAAAGAAGGGAGATTCAAATTTACTTTCCCGAGGACCCCCGACAGGATCGATTATTACATTATTGATGTATCTGGAAAAGAGATAGGTATTCCTTCTCGCTGCATGGAGGGGATTTATGAATTTGATCCGGAGAAAGTTGTTCTTGAAGGTGGTGAATACTATTTAAATTCTTCCGATAAGAAGGTGCCCGTTTTTGGCATGAGTGAACTGGCGTCTGAAGAGATTAACCCGGGAGATGAAAAGAATCATGTAATTGTGATTGGATCGGCGGAAGAGAGAATTGGAATCTTTACCAAAGATTGCGGATATAAATTGGAAAGTATATCTGGTCAGCTTGTCGAAGAAAAATGGGCGACTATTTCCAATTATTCACTGCAAATGGGGGAGCGTGACTGTGCGGTACTGGATGTCCCGTTGCTTTTCAGCAGAATTAAATATTTGAGA
>JAUXHZ010000138.1 GCA_030621255.1 Candidatus Latescibacterota bacterium | reverse complement strand
TCATTGGCAACCATATGTTCCCTTGGCCACTCTCTAGGTATATCAAGTGTCCATCCGGCAAGAACCCAGTCAGGATCTTCGATTAAGTCAAAGTTTCGCCTCCAGATCCTTGTCCACTTCAAGGGATCACCATAAATCTCCTCATATGACGAGAGAGTCCATAAGCACTCGCCATACTTCAATTCCCATTTCTTTGGAAGAGAAACAAGCTTTTCTAATTGTTTCGTGTATTCCTCAAATTGAACACTTAGCTTTGAGTAGTGGCTCCGCTTTTCCCTCAATCCCGTCTTCATTCTCTTGATATTTTCTTTGTTTTCAATAGTTTGATTTTGAGCGACTTCTACTCTGTTCTGCAGCTGCATAAGCTCTTCTGAGAGTTTCTCGCAATATTCTTCCCTGTCCTGTCTGGGGAGTTTATGATATTCACCCTCTTCTTCATAATATTCGCCTTTGGTAATATCTATCGGCCTCGGCTGATATTTACTACACCCGGCACCGACAAGAACCGTAAATATAATTGTCAATGCTATGAACGCGCTGAACATCTTTCCATTCAACATAAACAACTCCCTCAATTTCCATTCCCCGTCTATTCCCGACCGCTGCCCTTCTTCAACTCGTGAATTCTCTTTTCAAGTTTAGCCGGCTTTCCCTCAATCTCCGATATCTGCTGCTCAATCTTTTCCAGATCCTTTCCAATTTTGCTCACTTCTTTCCCTGTTTTGGCAACATCTTCCTCATATGTAACAAGGTCAAGCCTTGTTTCGTCAAGGGTTACAAGATCTGTTTCACAATAGGGAGCCGGACCGCAGGAAAAAATTGAAACCAAAGAGGAAGAAATCAATATAATAAGTAGTAGTCCTTTAATAATCTGTTTCATAACCCGCATTCCTCCTTCTGGTTATTCAAGCACGCAAATCAAGGTTACATTAATATCGAAACAATCTATTGTCAAGCAAAAACCACCTTCTAAATCTGTTATCCGCAAAAGCCGTGCCGGAAATCCTTAAACTATTTACCGCTTTCCTTTTTTGCAAAGCCTATGTGAAGTTCCCGCAAGATTTCCTTTTCTACTCTGGAGGGGGCTCCATCCATTAAAGAAACAGCGTTCTGTGTTTTTGGAAAAGCAATATATTCCCTTATCGAATTACTCCCTCCCATAATCATTGCTAGGCGGTCAAGGCCTAAAGCAATACCGCCATGCGGCGGAGCGCCGTACTCAAATGATTCCAGCAAAAACCCGAATTTATCTCCGGCGCTTTCCTTGTCAATCCCTATAATAGAAAGAAGCTTTTCCTGCAGTTTTCTGTTATGAACACGGATACTTCCCGATCCAAGTTCTACCCCATTACACACAAGATCGTAAAGACACCCTCGAACCTTTATCGGATCTTTATCAAGAAGTTCCATATCCTCTTCAAGAGGCATCGAGAAAATATGATGCGCCGGTTCCATTCCTTTTTCCTCTGATTCGAAAAAGAGAGGAAATTTGTTGATCCACACAAAATGATACTCATTGTCTTTCTCCTGAACTTCGCTTTTCCCAATCCATTTTCTGATCGCTCCAAGGGCCGCGGATGATATTTCAAAAGTGCCGGCTACAAGCAAAAGCAAAGATTCCTGCTCCTCCTTCAGCCCAAACTCCCTCTTAAGCCCCGCAATCTCACTATCAGACAGGAAGGCTTCAATGGGAGAAGATACGCCGCCATTCACCTTTATCCAGACAAGCCCTTTCGCGCCATTCTCCCTCGCTACTTTTTCCAGTTTCTTAATTTGACTTTTGGATAAACCGTGACCGGCCTCAAAGGAAATTCCTTTTATTACGCCGCCTTCAGCAATGATTGAGGAAAAAAGTTTGAATTGGGTGGCGCCAAATATATCTGTACAATCATGTATCTTCAATCCGTTCCTGAGATCCGGCTTATCAGTGCCGAAATCGTCCATAGCTCTCCTGTAGTCAATTCTGGGGAAAGGAATATCCAGTTCAACACCGCATACTTTGGAAAAAACCCTCTTCATAAGCCTTTCAGATAAATCGATAATATCATCTTCGGAAATAAAACTCATTTCTATATCTATCTGAGTATGTTCGGGTTGACGGTCTGCCCGCAAATCTTCATCACGCATACACCTGGCAAGCTGGAAATACCGGTCAACCCCGGAAACCATTAAGATTTGCTTATAGAGTTGAGGACTTTGAGGAAGAGCATAGAATTTCCCTGCATGGAGCCTGCTCGGAACAAGATAATCACGCGCTCCCTCCGGAGTTCTTTTTACCAGCATCGGGGTTTCAATGTCGAGAAAACCTTCTTCCGAAAGAAAGAGTCTTGTTGTCATAGCAAGATTATGGCGTAACCGCAGGTTCTTCTGCATTGAATCCCGCCTGAGATCAAGATATCTGTACTTTAAACGGAGATCCTCTTTGACCTTTCCCTTGTCTGAAATATTAAATGGTGGAACATTGCTGCGGTTAAATATTATAAGACTTTCGATGTAAACCTCCACATCACCCGTTTTCATATCCTTGTTAATCATATCAGGAGGACGATTCCTTACCGTTCCCCTGCAGCTAATCACATCCTCCGCCCGCAATGACTTCGCGAGAACATTCAGTTCAGGATCCCCTGCGTCGAAAACAAGCTGTATTATACCGGTTCTGTCCCATAAATCGACAAATGTAAGCTCCCCGAACTCTCTCACCTTTTTGATCCAGCCGGCCAGAATTATCCGGGTATCTACATCACTCTGTCTGATTTCCCCGCATCTGTTTGTCCGTTTCCATTCTTCACTTATATGATAAAGACTCGGTTCACTCAATTCCCGTAACTCCCTTCTCACTGAAATATGAAACAAGTTTTTCGAAAGAAACAGTTGCCTGATTACCTGATTTTAAATTTTTCAATGTAACTTCTTTATCTTCAATCTCCTTTTGCCCGATAAATACTACGTAATCATACTCGCGGACAGAAGCGCTCTTGAGTTGTTTTTTTATATTGCGCATTGAAAGATCAACATAGACCTCAAAATCGGCGGATCTCAGTTTATCCGCCAGAATCATAGCCTGTATGCTGCATTCATCGTCAAAAACGATGAAATATAAGTCAGGCCGGCCAACTTCTTTTTCCTCCAACTCATCAGGGAGAATCTGCATCAAACGCTCCATCCCGGCTGAAAACCCGACAGCGGGAATAGAAGCGCCGCCAAGCTCGCCCGCTAATCCATCATATCTTCCGCCGCCGCAAAGCGCGTTTTGCGCCCCAAGTTCCGGATGAATGATTTCATAGGCTGTTTTTGTATAGTAATCAAGCCCCCTTACAAGTAACGGATCAAGTAGATAATTAACATTCATCCCCCCAAGAATTGCACATAATTTCTCAAAATGTTCACTGCATTCCCCGCACAGGTAATCCGTTATTATCGGGAGCTTTTTTTTGACATTTATACACGTCTTGCAATCAAAAACACGGAACGGATTTATTTCAGCCCGCTGCAGGCAATCATCACACAATTCCGATTTATACTCGGTAAGTTTTTCTCCGAGAAGAATCATAAATTCTCCCCGGCATTTCATACAACCAACACTGTTCAAATTTACCTGGAGAGAAGAAAATCCAAATTCCTTGTAAATATCAAGACTGAGATTTATTATCTCCGCGTCGATAGCCGGATTGGATAAACCTATAGCCTCCGCTCCGATCTGATGAAATTGGCGGTATCTTCCTGCCTGGGGTCTGTCGTATCTGAACATCGGCCCCATATAATAGAATCTGCTTATCCCCCCTTGCCTCTGCAGACCATTTTCGAGGTAAGCCCTCATAACCGGAGCCGTATTTTCCGGCCGGAGAGTTAACTTTCTCCCCTTTTTATCATTAAACGTATACATTTCTTTAGTCACGATATCTGAAGATTCCCCAACCGTCCTTACAAAAAGACCCGACATTTCAAAGATTGGAGTCCTGATCTCCCTATAGCCATATCTTTGCAATATTCGAGTGACATGCTCTTCGACACTCCTCCATTTTTCCATATATTTTCCAAGGAGGTCCTGTGTACCTCTGGGCTTTTTGAACTTCATGATTCCTCTCTTCTATTTTTAATATGTCTCCGAAAAAAATAATAAATAACCGTTCCGCTTATAATTCCGGAAAAGTCGGCAACCAAATCGAGAAGACTGCAATCGCGCCCAGGAATAAAGCTCTGGTAAAATTCATCCATTAGAGCAACTCCCGCCCCGGCCATTACAACAACCACCGCGACCAAACCGCCGACATTCCATCTATCATAAACTAAACCGCGGTAAAACAATAAAGCAAGTATTGAATATTCGAAATAGTGTATTATCTTGTCGCTTCCCGATGGCAACTTGATCCGACCGGGAGAAATATT
>JAUXHZ010000071.1 GCA_030621255.1 Candidatus Latescibacterota bacterium | reverse complement strand
ATTATATTTGAAAAGCTGTTATAACTTGATGATATATAACTGTTAGATACCGTTTATGCGATATGCTCTGGCCACAAAACTTGTTTGGAAGGAATTAATGTGAAAATTTTTCGATCATCTACATCAAAAGGCCTTTTCCCGCTTCTGCTATTTATTTTTCTAGCCATAAACCCTTCCTCCAGCTCAAGTCAGGAAGGGGCATATTATCCCGACACAGAGCAGCTTTACTGGCAGCAGGAAGTTGATTGCGATATACACGTCAGCCTCGATACCGACAATCACACACTCACGGGCAAAGAAACGATCATCTACACAAACAACTCCCCGGATACTCTTAATCAATTCTTCTTTCACCTCTACCCAAACGCTTACAAGGAAAAAACCTCTCAGCTCATTAGGGATTATATGCCGAGAACAAAATACTTTCTTGTCGGTTTGACAAAATCGAGACGGGGATGGATAGATGTTACAAAACTCACAGTTGCGGGCAAAACAATCGACTTTAGCGTTGAAGGCACGATACTATCCGCTGATTTCCCTTCCCCCCTTCCTCCAGGCGGGAAAACAACATTTGAAATAGAATTTAACGAAAAAATCAGAAAAAGGCTTGGCCGCGCCGGTTATATAAAGGATCACTACGATATTGCTCAATGGTATCCCAAAATTGCTGTTTATGACAAAAATGGCTGGCACCCGGATCAATTCAGAAAGGGAGAATTCTACGGTGAATTCTGTAATTTCGACATCTATATTACGCTCCCGGACAAATATGTTATTGCCGCGACGGGGGTTCCGGTATCGGGAGATCCCGGCTGGAAAAAGAATCGTTCCGGAAAAAATAGACAAGATTCATTTCCCGCTCCTACGGAAAATATAGAGAAAGTTGTTTCAGCCGGAAATAAAACTGTTCATTTCCGCGCCCGTAAGGTTCATGATTTTGCCTGGTCTGCCAATCCTGAATTCGTTGTTCAAGATACAACCTGGCATGATATTCACATCATGAGCTTCTACAGAGAATCAAACAAAGCCTGGCAAGATTCGGTTCTCGCGCGGGGGTTAAGGACTATGCAGTGGCTCGAAGAATTCGCCGGACCCTACGGATACCCCCAGATAAGCATTGTTGATTCTCCCACGCAGAGAGGGATGGAATACCCCATGCTCGTTATGAATGGCAGCCCTGATGAAAATTTAATCCTGCACGAGGTTGGCCATAACTACTTCTACGGGATGCTGGCAAATGACGAACGCTATGAGGCATGGATGGATGAAGGGTTCACTCAATACCAGATGCTCCGTTACGCATACGATCATTACGGGCCTTCCGGCAAGCCCGGGGAAAAGGACGGATTCCTTTCTTCTCACAGACGAAATCTATGGGAAGGGGTTTCAAAACCTGTAATTAATGCTCACCGCACCGGCTACGCGGAACGTGTCGCCACCCCCCACCATGAATTTAAGAATAGCTCAAGAACGATGCTCTACCTGAAAGCTCCTCTCTTTCTAAGATATCTTCACCATATCACAGGCGCCGAAACATTTGATAAAATAATCCACGCATATTTTGAAAAATGGAAATTTAAACATGTTGATGAAGAGGCTTTTCTTTCCGTCTGTGAAGAAATCTCAGGGATGGAGCTGGAGGAACTATTCCAGCAGTGGTTACATACGACAAAGGAATGCGATTTCAAACTGGAAAGCTTTGAAGTTGAAAGAACGGATGAAGGGTACAAAACCAGCGTACATATTGAACGTAAAGGCGAATTAATGACTCCTGTCTCACTGGTTTTTAGATTCGCGAATGGCAACAGCCTCTCAAAACGTGTTGATGGAATGCCGAGATCGGTAAAAAAGAGCTATATTTTTGAAAAGAAGCCTGTATCGGCAGCTATAAATCCCGGAAATGAAATACTAGATATATATCAGCTCGATAACTATCAGCCGCGAAAAAGAGATCTCGCGTTCGACAATCCTTTAAACAGCTATTACCCTCCGGACGCTTACCAGTTCCGCTGGCTCCCTATAGGTTTTTACAACGATATCGACGGCGCTAAATTCGGCCTTAGATTAAATGGCGGCTATGATAATATGTACCGCAAATTCACCCTGCAGTCGCTATATAGCGCTGAAAGCGGCACATACGATATCTACGGTGATTTCGAACACCCTCTTGGCTACCTTGGCCGGGACGCTTCGATTAATATGAGAGGATACTACAGGGAAGGCCGGCAAGGCGCTTCTATAACACTAAACAAAATTCTCAGGGAAAACTACTCCACCCCTGTGCCAAAACACCTCTCCCTCCGGCTCGCATACCAGGAGTTGAGAAATTCATCTTACGTCTTTCCCGACACTTATGAAAAAGGGGCAAATATCCGAAGCGGCCTCAGCCTATATGTCTCGCCGCAAACCGATCTCTTCGCGACCAGCCTGAAGTTCAGTTTCGATCGTTCTTTCTGGGGCAGTAAAAATAATTACGAAAAAACCTCTCTTGATGCCAGGCTTTGGCCATCGAACAGATTCCCCTTTCCATTCAAGCCGAGGATGAGACTCTTTGCGGGCCACACCTCAATCGACCCTCCCCTTCAGGAGAAATACCGCCTTAGCGGTGCCGGCGCTCTCGCCGGAGAAGACTATTTCTGGCTAAGAAGCAAGGGCGCCTTCTGGAAGGATAATTATAATAACATAAGAGTATCCGGCGGCCCGAACCTGCGGGGATATTTCGATTGCGCCCTGAATTTCAAGCGCATTTTTGCCTCAAACCTGGAGCTGCAATTACCATTCCCCCTCCCGTTATCGAGAAAGCTTTCGATGATACTGAAGCGGGAACTCTATCTTTTCTATGACTGGGGCAGTGTATATGACGAAAATCCCTTTTTGGAGCTTTCTAATACCAAAATAGGGGCTATGCATAGGGCTGGGGTCACCTCCAGCACATTCAAGGACGGAATCAGCGACTTTGGCATCGGTATCAGCCTGTTCGGAATTGTAGCGGAGTTTCCAATATATCTTAGCCATCCGTCAATAGTCGATGGTGATGAAAAGTGGGATTTCAGGTGGACCATAGGGATTAACAAGCTGTTTTAGAATTATCTCTCACAGATCAGCGCCGGCAAAACTTTTCGCGTTCACATAACCTGCAAACAGGCTATACCTTTAACTGTTTTACTGTATCAATGACTGTTCCGTCACGATATTCTATCAGGGCGACAATTCTATCTTCATACTCAGGTTTTTCTGCCTTACCGGCGAACTCCTCAGCTATTTGTCTCAATTCCTCAATCGATTTTAACGGAAGATCGCTGCCCTTCAGTCTTTCAATAAGATCTTCCCTTCTCGGATTAACCGCGATCCCCCGCTCAGTAACTACTATATCCGTCAACTCGCCGGGCGAGGTTACAGTGGTAACGCTGTCAACTATCGATGCCGCTCTGCCTCTAAGAAGAGGCGCGGCAATGATCGTACACCCACTGTCACAAACATCCGCGAATCCCCCTATACCGTGAAGCAGCCATCCGTCGGAATGGGTGTTCACATTCACGTTAAAATCCAGGTCAACTTCCGTCGCACCGAGAACCGCCGTTTTCGCGCGGGTAACAAGGTTACCCTTGTTGTGGTAATTATATGATGTGAAAGGGTCCGATTCAATATGCCTCGGATTCTTACTGACGGATTCTACCGCGGGTATATCGAAACACTGCAGGTCAACAATGTATTCGATAAGCCCTTCTTCAAGCATGTCCACCATAAATTTGGTTGATCCGCCCCTGGCGAAATCAGCCTTAACGCCTTTCTCACGCATGATTGCCCCTATGTACTTTAAAAAGGCAAGAGAAACCCCCCCGGCACCAGCTTGGAAGGAAAAATTCGGCTCATCCATAATCCCGGCGTCCCTGACAACCCTGGCGGCATATTCCGCAATCAGCAACCTGGCCGGACTGCGCGTGATCCTGGTAGTACCCGATACTATTTTTTCGGGGTCTCCAAGTTTTTCCACCTGGCAAACATGATCAACATTCCCCCCTCTTATAATCCAGGGATAATTAGGAAATGGCACAAGGTTATCTGTTACAACCACAACATGGTCCGCGTAGAGCGAGTCGGCGAGCGAATACCCCAGAACCCCGCACGCAGAAGGGCCGCTTTGCCCGTTGGCATTCCCGTGAGGATCTGCAACCGGCGCCGCGATGAATGCCGCGTCTATATGCAGGTCCCCATCCTGTATCGCCCTGTAACGTCCGCCATGAGAACGAAGCACACACGCCTTTTTCATCTTACCGAGGGAGCAGGCCCTTCCGACCGCCCCATTCATAGAACCTTCAATATGCGAAATTACCCCGTTTTCTATATGTTTTACCATTGGCTCGTGAACTGGAAAGAGCGCCGAGGGAGCCACAACAATGTCCTTCAACCCTCTTTCCGCAAACTTGTCAATAAGTATATTCCCAAGATAATCCCCATCTCTTAAATGGTGATGAAACGACACTGTCATACCATTTTTGAGATTACAGGCATCAATCGCCTCGTCAAGAGATGAGCACAGCTTATCTTTATAATCAACAATTGCTTTAATAGGCGGCCCGGCTTTACTGCCGCCGCCGTGATCTTCGTGCGCCCCTCTGAAAGGCTTAAGCTTCTTCCCGTCAATTTCATCCGGGATCATTCTTCCTGTCGCGTTTCGGATCATCTTCATGACCCATACCCCCGTCTCTTTTCGCAGTGAACCCCTGCTATTACTATAAATTATACCCTATTCATTCTTTTCGATCAGCCCAAGCGCTTCCGCGAGGCCGAGAATTCTTCTCGCTCTTTTTTCTATTGGCGCATCTATCATTTTGCTCCCTATTGTTGCAACCCCGCTTCCCTCTTCCCGTGCCTTCTCAATAGCGGAAACAACCTTCCCGGCATATTCAATTCGCTCAGGATCAGGGGCAAAAACAGTGTGCACGGGTTCTATTTGAGAAGGATGAATGACACCCTTTCCCACAAACCCTAATGCCATTGCCTCCCGGGTGCTCTCAACCAGCCCCTTAATATCCTTGATATCAGAAAACACAGTGTCTATTGCCTGCACTCCCGCCGCCCTCGCTCCAATAACCAGCAGGCTGCGAGCCACAAAACTCTCCTTGCCGTCCCGGGTCCGCTGCACACCCATATCAGCCGTAAAATCCTCGGCCCCAAAACAAAGGGCGACAATTCTGTCGCTCGCGGAAGCTATCTCTCTCGCATTTAAAACCCCGGCAGCAGTTTCTATAAGCGGCATAAGAAGGATATCATCTTCGATCTTTTCTCTCTTCTCAACTTCCGCCATGATCTTTTCAACATCGGTTATATTCCTTGCTTCCTCAGATTTTGGTATAAGAAGCGTGTCCGGCCCGGCATGTAGAATCATCTCAATATCAAGCCTTCCATATTCGGTTGAAAGTGGGTTTATCCTTACAATCTTTTCCGCTTCTCCGAAATCGACTGTCATCAAAGTGTTTCTGACCAGAACTCTTGCCGCATCTTTCTGAGACGGGGCAACCGAGTCCTCCAGATCAAATATTACACAATCCGCTCCAAAAAGGCCGCCGTTAAACATAAGTGAAGGGTCATTCCCCGGCATATAGAGACGAGTTCTTCGCAGCCTTTCTTTCTGAGGTTTCCGGCGGGGCACCTTTCTTTCCGGCAGACAACCCGGGCCTTCAATCTCATATAACCTTCTCGCAGCAGCCTCTATACGCGCCTGAATCACATAATCAAAGGCCCCATCATCGGTTAATTCTATCTCGCAATGCTTAACTCCAAGGGTTTCCAAGGTCTCCTTTACAGTAGCTTCTATCTTGCCGCCGAACATCTGCATGACTTTGCTTTCGATGCTGATGGAAAGCCTACCACTATCTTTAGCTTTAATTTTTACAAGCAGATCACTCTTCTTTCCTGCTCTTCCAGTCAGCGTCTCTTTTATTCTACTCATAGCTCACTTCCATTAAGCTTCGTGCTGCTTTAGCGGCCCCCTCAAATCTTAATTCATTGTTTACATTAAGTCAAAAAAGAAATAATTCCAACCGCCAAATCATATAATAATAGATAAGGGCAGGTAGTACTACCTGCCCTACTGGTCCCGAAGATTAGATTCACTAATGCTTTTACTGCTAATCTTCCTCTGTCAAAACCTGATTAAGCCTATTCTCCTAATTACCTGGGGGGGAGAATTGTTTTTTTTGAATCGCGGGCTCAAACCTCAGGTTGTTA
>JAUXHZ010000131.1 GCA_030621255.1 Candidatus Latescibacterota bacterium | reverse complement strand
TAACAACGATTGTAGCAGGCAATCTTGTGCTGAACAAATCCGTTAATCCAAGTGGAAATCAGGCTCCCGGAACTGAATTGACCTACAGAACCGACTATTCAAATGTAGGCACCGGGAATATGGATACAATTGTAATCTTTGACGTGATACCCGGATGGACACAGTATCGTGTGGGTTCCGCGAGTTCAGGTACGCCGGCTACGGGGATCACGGCAATTACGATTGAGTTCTCTGATGATGGCGGTACGACATGGACCTATGCACCCGCCAGTGGCGGCGGAGGCGCTCCGGCGAACTTCGACGCGAATGTTACAAATGTCCGGTGGATTTTAACCGGAACGCTTGCCGGCGGTGACGGCACTGCTGACGGCGTGGCTTTTATAGTCAGGATCGTTGCGGAATAGATCCTCTTTTATACGGTGGTGAGGGTGGAGTCAATCCGCCTTCACCGCCGTTGATGAATCAAGACTGAAAAAGCAGAGGGCCTATTCCCCGGAATCGCTCTTTGCCTTTGTATAAGGGGAATGGGAAGTGCGCGGATTTGGAACGGTATGTCAGGGCAGGTAAAATAGTAGTGCTAATAATTTTGTTGGTTTACATAGTTTAACCGGTCGGCGAGGCAGCGCCGTGGAACATAAAAAAATAAAAAGATTTGGGTTAAGATGGCTGCTTAAAAGGAAAGCCCCTTTTTTGCTGCTCTGTTTTAACCTCTATTTGTATCCTGTGGATATTTTAGGGGAGATTCCACCTGCCGAAGAATCTGTTTCAAGCCAGACATACGCCACCTATTATGCTGATGGAAACAGCTATGTGGCTTTTTCGAACGAAGTGTTTTTCGACATTCTGCCTGTTTTTATGCCAACTGTTTTACCAGACGGGAGTTTATCAGCTCCCGCGGCGATTGATTCAGCATTCAGCCTGCAAAAAGCAAATTTCTCATATACAATAACCAACACCGGGAACGCCACAGACGAATATAGCCTGGAAATTATACAGTTGTCACCCTCCGATTTTTCGTTTATATCGGCAGTTATTTACAGGGATAACGATAGTGACGGTATAGTGGACCCCGGTGAGCAAATAATTGACTCGACCGGCCCTATGGATCGATCCGAAACAATTGCGGTTGTTCTCGAGGCTGAGTTACCGGAGGGGCTAGCCGGCGGCGAAACGGCGCATTTAAACATTAAAGCTGTATCGGCGGGTGATACATCGAAGGTTGATTCGAATAATATCGTCCGGGTAGTAGCAAGAAATGAGGCGAGAATATCACTCATGGTGAGTTCTGACAAGATGAGTGTGATGCCGGAAGATTCAGTTACATTTACCATTGATTACTCAAATGATGGCGGCAGGGGCGCGACAAATGTAACAATTACTGATTTTGTTGATTACAGCGGAAATACCGATAACACTGAGTTTATATTGGGGTCTGTCGTTTCCACGCTGCCGGCTGAAATTGAATATTATGATATTTTATCTTCAAGCTGGGTTGAAGTGCCTCCGCCGGCGGGTGACGTAAAGGGAGTACGGCTGAAGTTGGATTATCTGCCCCCGGACGCGGCGGGGAGTTTGTCATTTATGGTTAAAATCAATGAAGATCATATAAGCGGAGAAATCTTCAATTCTTCCTTCGTGGACTATACGGGGGGGGATTCCAGGGACTACCAGGGGTATTCGAACGAAATTTCTGTTTTTGTTGGGAAAATGAGTTCGATTTTCATAGGCCCTTCGGGGAACCCGATGGCGGGAAGCGGAAATGGCGAAGACATAATTACTCTAAATATTAATGGAAGCGATACGACCTATACCTTCTGGCACGAGATATTAAGCAATGGCAATTTCGTTGATACTCTGGCGGTTTCCCTCTCCGACTCTTTTATTGTCCCGGAGCAGTGGAGGGTGGAGTTTGTTGACTCGAATGGTACTGAAATTACCGAGGGCTCGGATTATACGGCAATTATCGGGGCGGTTGAGGTTGGAGAAAGTGTGAAATTGGGGTTGAGATTTAATTCAACACCGGAAATCTTCAGGAATTTTCCGGGGAACCGGCTGGAATTTGAAGTGGAAGCCCGTTCTCTCGTTGATATGAATTCAAGGGACTTGGTGACAGATGTTCTCGTCAAAACAGATTTGCCCCTCCTTTCAGTTCAGCAATCGATCAAAGAGCCGGTTGCTGAGATAGGGGATATTTTGAGCTGTATCCTTACGGTGAGCAATCTTACGGAGGAAACCTTGGTTGACAGTTTGATTGTAGTGGAAACCCTTTGCCCAGGTCTGGGTTATGCGGGGGGGAGTGCCGAGCCGGAAATCGACGGCAATAAACTTAGCTGGAAGATTGCCGGTTTGGGGCCGGGTGAAAAGAAGCGGATAATATTCAGAATAAGGGTCAAAGCCGGTCAGCAGCGCGGAAGACTTGTCAGTTCAGCTTTTGTGTCAGGGGTGTCGGAGTATGGAGAAAATACAACTGCAGGGCCGTCGGTGGTTTCAATAAAGATTGTTGAGGGAATTTTCACAAGAAGGGGAATTATAACCGGGGCTGTATTTATCGACGCTGACAGCGACGGCCGCCGTGACAGAGGTGAGGCGGGTGTATTTGGAGTTTCCGTGTTTATGGAGAACGGGACATATAGTATTACCGATTCGTCGGGGGCATATTCAATGCCGGATCTCGTCGAGGGAACGCATGTCTTGAGAATTGATCCTGAATCGCTGCCTGATTCCCTGATTCCGGGGGAGAGTGGGCATTTTGGAATGGGCGTCGGGGGCGAAGCGATTGTGAATTTGGCCCCTTCGGGTATCCGCCGTGTTGATTTTCCTCTCGCTACGAAAATGCATACGCGAATGGAAGAATTCCCTGCTGCCTACAGGGGAGATAGCGCACAGGTGGCCCCGAAGGGGAAAGATCCGGAAACGAGTCACTCTATAAAAAGCGTTTCGTTCTCTCAGAACTCCGAAAATGTTGGTAGCGGGGCGAACACTCGCGAAGGGGAAAACAAAACGGATATATATCAAGAATATACCGCGATGACGTTTGAAGATTCCTATTTCGATCCGGGGAGCGCTATCCTTAAGGAGATACCTCTCGCCAAGGTGGCGGCGTTGTCACTCTGGCTTAGAGAAAATCCCGGGTGGAAGATCTTTATAGAAGGGCATACTGATAGTATTCCGATAGCTACTGAGGAATTTCCGTCAAATCTGGAGTTGTCTCTCGTTCGCGCGCGTTCGGTATTTCAATTATTCAGGATGAATGGAATCAAAGAAAAATTGGTTGATTATACGGGAAAGGGAGCAAGGGAACCCCTGACTTCAAACAATACCCGGGAGGGAAGAGCCATCAATAGAAGAGTGGAGGTTAAAATTATTCCTCCGGAGGGTTCCGAGGCGGATGATCCCGGGCTTGAGGGGATTCTGAATGAAACAAAAGCCACGGGAACACTGTTGTCCCGCGATGCCGGAGTATGTTCGGAAATTGTAAAGCCGGAGGAAGGGCGCCTCTTCAGGCAAAGTGACAGGATAGAGGTTGAAGTGCTTTCGCCGCTGGGTTCGCAGGTAAATCTTTATATGAATAATATTCCTGTTGGAAGAGAAAAGATTGGAAGGAAGGAGATCGATGTCGGAAAGGGGACTATTGTTAATATTTTTTATGGTGTAAAGATAGATCCTGGTGAAAACGAATTGCTGGTTGTTTCCAAAAGATACGGAGGAGAAAAGAATGTTTGTGTAAGGCGCTTTTATCTGGCGGGAAATCCGACTGATATAATTCCCGAAAGAGCAAAGATTGCCATACCCGCTGATGGAAAAAGCTCTGAAATACTTGTGTTTCTTGTCAGGGATAAGAATGGGCTCGCGGTAAGAGATGGAATCTTTGTTGATGTAGAAGGCCCCGCTGATCTGCTTCAAGGGATCGATGTAAACCCGCATAGAAACGGCACACAAATCGCGACTATTGACGGTAAGATTGTTTTAAATATTCCTCCATCAAGAGAGACGAAAAGGACAAGAATATCGGTCCGGCATGATAATATTTCAGCCGGCTCGTTCGTTTTCTATGAGTCGCTCCTTCGTGACTGGTTTCTGCTCGGGTACGGGGAGCTCGATGTAGGAGCGAACAATATAACCGGAGATGGCAGCACAGACCGTTCGGCGAGACGTTATTATGATGGACTTTTCGCGGAAGGAAAGATCGCGTTGTACGGCCAGGGGCAAGTAGCCCAGGGACACCTTATGACTGTTGCTGTCGATACGCGCCCGCTTCGATATGACAAACTGCTTGACCGGATTGAACCCGAAAAATTTTATCCAATATACGGGGACGCAAGCCGGCTGAAATTCAATTCGTCTTCGAGATGCGGAACCTATGTAAAGATGGAACATAAACGATACTCGGCCATGTTCGGTGATTTCAAAACAGAGCTGGGAGAAATGGAATTTGCGCGTTATGACAGAACTTTTATAGGATTCAGAAGTAAAGTCGAATTCAACGGCGGCAGTATAAATAGTTTTATTACAAGAACAGATCAAGCCACCTATCAGGAAGAAATTCCGGCCGA
>JAUXHZ010000152.1 GCA_030621255.1 Candidatus Latescibacterota bacterium | reverse complement strand
AGCATTCTTCTTTTTCTTTACAGATTTTTCAAGGATAACCTCAGTTTTTGTACTTAACCCCAAAAGCTGGTCTACAGATACCAAAAAGACCTTGGAGAGTTTAATTAGCTCATCTGCAGTTATTTTTCTTGTTCCCTTTTCAATGGCACTGACTGCAGGCCTGCTGATACCAAGGCATTTTGCCAATTCGTTCTGGCTCATATCAAAGCGTTTGCGCTCTTTCCGAATATTTGTTCCTATCTTACTCATAATGGTTTCCTCTACATTAATATTAGTTCATGTACGATATTCTGTCAAGTATATGTATGAATATATTACAGCACTATATATGCCAATAATTAGGTAAGGGCGAAACCCTCTATTCGACCGGGGGCATCCCCCTTTCTAAAACAACTTGCAAATTCCTGGAAAAGCTCTTGTCCCTTATCCAACTTGACAAAACCGTGTTGTTTAATTATCGTATGAACTCGTAAGATGCGAATATACTTTGCCTGAGTGGTGGAACTGGTAGACGCGCTGCGTTCAGGACGCAGTGGGCTATGCCCATGGGGGTTCGACTCCCCCCTCAGGCATTATTTATTATCTGCCTAAGGAATAAGATGGATATAGTTGTAACATTTCCCGGAAATAAAAAAGTTCGCGCCGAATACAACGGCTTTACGATCGATAGCGATCAATCAAAAATTGAGGGCGGCGACGGTTCGGCCCCCTCTCCCTTTGATCTTTTTCTCGCTTCGATAGCCAACTGCGCCGCGAGCTATGTTATTTATTTCTGCGAGAGCCGTAATATACCAACAGGCGATATCAGGCTTGTCCAGAAAATAGATCGGGACGAGGAGTCAGGAATGCTCAAAAAAATACGCATCGTTGTTGAATTGTCTGAGGGTTTTCCGGAGAAATACAAAAGAGCATTGCTTAATTCCGTAGAACTCTGCAGCGTGAAAAAAAATATCATTACCGCTCCTGAGTTCGAACTGAGCACTTTTACAAAAAAGTAAATTTCTTACAACTCCACTCCCGGGCGCGAGAATAAATCAAGGACAAGAGGCATCGGAAATCCCCCTCAGATATCTTTCGAAATGCCTGGTGATCTTCCTGAAGAGATGTATCCTGCTTGCATCAGCTCTTATACCGTGCTTGCCTCCGGGATAGAACATAACCTCGAAATCGACACCCGATTCGATCATTTTGTCAACCAGCTGAACGGTATCCTGAAAATGCACGTTGTCATCAAGCATCCCGTGGATAATAAGAAGGTGATTCTTCAGATCCCCTGCGAAGCTTAGAGGATTCGCCCTTTTGTAGGCTTCTTCCTGCTCGGCCGGCATACCAAGCCTCTCCTCTGTATAATGAGTATCGTAATTCTGCCATTTGTTTACCGGCGCGACTGCTGCGCCCGCCTTAAAGGCTTCGGGATATTTCAGCATAGCCATCGTGGTCATATACCCGCCATAGCTCCATCCCCACATTCCGATCTTGTCCGGATCAACCACGGGCAGCGTTTTGAGAAAGTTCAGACCCGTTATTTCATCCTCAAGATCCGGGCCTCCTATATCAAGATAAACATCTGTCCGCCAATCCCTTCCATAACCGGAGCTTCCCCTGTAGTCCAGATCCAGAATAATATATTTCTTGTTGTTTACAAGATATGTATCGAAAAGCGCTCCCCAACGCCACCCCTTTGTAATTGATTGCGAATAACCTCCGCCGTGCACAGAGATGATTGCCGGAAACTTCTTTTTGCAATCGCCCTGATAATCGCCTGAAATCAGCCCCTCAATATCTTCGTTTTTAATCTCAGGCGGGAATATAGCGAAAGCGTGGATTGTCTTGCCGTCAAATTCAGAAGGCAATGTAAAAAAGACCGGAAGGGCTATATCGGTCATATCCAGATCATCGGCCGGCGAATCGGTTACCCTGTCAAGCCCTCCGGGAAGGGGCCACTTTCTCCTAAAAGATACCCCCCCTATGCCATTTTCAGAACCGGCGGTTCCTGACACCTTTGCGTTCCCTTTGAATCTCTCCCCCTTTGCTGATTCAAGGATGTAAATATCGGGCGGGCAAAGCGGATTCGAATATACCACTGCTATATTTTCGGCGTCATCTGAGAGCCTGGCTGAATACCAGCCCTCATCAGGCGTAACCTTGTATTTTCCACCATCTCTGTTAAGCCTGAAAAGATGCCTCTCCGCGGGCCCCGTTTCAGTTGATGTGTACCATATATCCCCGTCATCTTCGATAAGCTGAATCGATGTTACCTGCCAGGGGCCGTCAGTAAGCTGGGAGAGCTCTCCGCTTTCCCATCCGTAGCGATAGATATGGTTCCATCCACTCTCCTCCGATGTAAAATAGAACACTTTTCCGTCATCCCCCCAGTGAATCATTGTATTATGAATATTTACCCACTTGCTGTCGGCAACAGTAAAAAGAGTGTCTGTCGATCCATCTTCAGGATCGGCTGCCAGGAAGTTCAGTTCTTTAAGGTTTCTCGGTTCACTCAGCAGAAGCAGCTTGTCTCCGCCCGGATGCCAGTGAACCTGAGGTATATACTCATCCCGCCTGACTCCGGGATCTATCCATACGGTTTCTTCGGTTTCTATATTAAGTATTCCAAGTCTCTTAAGCCCGTTTTTTCCGCCGGCGACAGGCCTGGCCTGCTTCCGTACCTCTACAAACCGCCCCCTGTAATCGGGAATCAAAAGCTCAGACACCGGGCTTACATCTGTCTGAAAATAGGCTATTTTCGAACCGTCCGGTGACCACCAGTAGGCCCTGTCAACACCAACTTCTTCATAATCAACATAGTCACCCATCCCGTTATACAGGGTTTCGCACCCCGAATCAGTCAACTGTACTGTTGTGCCGCTCTCTATATCGATCATCCAAAGATCATTACTTCTGATAAAAGCTATTTTGCCGCCATCAGGAGAAAAGGCCGGATCGGTTTCCGAGGTCTCCGTGCGAAACAATCTTCTTACCCCGCCTGAACCAACGTCGAGCAGATAGAGGTCGCCGCGGAGAGGAAAGAGAATACTCTTTCCATCCGGTGACCACAAGTAGGAAAAAATGCCTTTTCCCTTTCTTCGCAGTGTCGAGAGCCTGTCCAGTTCGGCCTTTGAAAGAACTGTTTTGTTCGATCCGCTGATAGCCGCTGCTTCAGTCGCTTTTTGAAGTTTCTCCCTCCGGGCATTATAGAGATAAATATCGTAAAACCTCTCCCCCCCGCTATTCCAGATGAAGGCAAGGTTGTCTCCCCCGGGAGCCCACCGCATACCCCTTGGCGACACGCCGGTCAGCCGCGGATCCCGGTACATCCTTTCGATCGTAAGTTTTTCTGAAGCCTGAGCTGACACAAAAACCGGAACCAAAAGAAGAAACAGCATTAACCCCATAACAGCAAAGGCAAAATCGATCAAACTCGCGCTCTTCCTTTCAACCTTTACCGTACTGATAAACATCTTCCCCTTTTTTTTCAAACCCCACACCTCCAGTCAATGACCAATAAATCCTGCAAACCTTCACATGAACGCGTTGCTTGAAACCAAAAAGAGACACGCGGTTAATGCGTCTATAAAAAGAGATTTTATGCTGTTTGATTTTTTAGCCGGAGTTTTTTCTTTCTTCGGTTGTAGTTCCCGGCAAGTTCCATGAATATTTCCAGATCATTCTCAAGATTAGTTGTTGTTCCGTCAAAATAGAATGTCCTTATAGGAATATCGTCATGGTCACTGCTGATTTCAGGATAGACCGCTTCGACAATTACTCCATTCATGCATGTAAATGGACTAATATCAATAATACCGTCAACCCCTTTTTCATACAGATATACGGCTTTCCCGGCACTAAGCGTCATCTCTCCCTTTGCCCCTCGTGACGGCAGATAGGATAAACTCCGTTTAAGAATCTCATTCACATTATGCGGTTCTTCAAGGCCTGTAAATTCCTCCTTCAGAGGAGCCAGAAGTTTTTTCTCATATTTATGCTGCATATGTTTCTTTATCATCAGAGTTACCATATCCAGCGAAAACTTGCGATTATAGAGATTGAGTTTGTCCCCTTCCTC
>JAUXHZ010000274.1 GCA_030621255.1 Candidatus Latescibacterota bacterium | reverse complement strand
GATTTTCCAATTTTGCTGAGATTGCGATCCATATCCTTCTTAAGGATTTCCCCTTCTTTTTCCCTCATCTGCACACATTCGTCGAGCGCTTTATCTACCGATTCTTTGACAGCCTTCTTGATTTTCCCGCAGGCAATTCCCGATTCCGTACTGCCGAAAGCATCCGGAAAAGAAAGCAAAGTTGCTATATCAACCTTCCCGGGGATACCTTCGGCGGAAGCAAACTCGTTTATTTCCCTGTAAAGCTCTTTCAAAAGGGATTTATTAATTCCGCTGTGCCGGGCGACATAATTATTATCTAAAGATAACTTAATATAAATTCTGCCCCGCTTAATCTTCGTCCTGACAATCTTTTCAATAAAATTCTGATATTGATTCATCCCATTCGGCAATTTGACCGAAAAATCTATAAACCTGTGATTAACCGTCCTGATCTCGGTTATCATCGCGCCGCAATCAATATCAGCTTTTCCTCTTCCATACCCTGTCATACTGTAAATCATTTATTCCTCCGGCAAATGATAGAATTATTCTATAGCCATTCTACAGCTACACTTCCCGAATTGTAAAGGGAGGAAATGCCAAAAGTTAATATATAATTTTTGACTTAACTATATCATCTCCATTATTATCTTAAACTGATGAACAGCCTTACAGCATACGCTCTCGGCCCCCTTCTGAACACGCGCCTTAAAAACCGCGTGATAAAAGGGATCTATCAATATCCAAACCTGGTTACAATATCACTTTCGGGGGGATGGCATTCATTCCTGCATATTTTTCATTCGGGGTTCGAGCCCGAGCTTGTTCCTTCCGATTCACTTATCGCAAATACGAAATACTCTGTTCCCATATTCGAACAAGCGGCCGATAGCAAAATAATCGATATAAAAACGCTCGGAACAGACAGAATCATTCTGATTACAACAAGATCATCAGAGAGCTGGAGCGGCGATATAAATTATATATTGAGACTTGATCTTATACCCTCAAACTCACCCGTTACTCTTTTCAGCGGGGAATCCGGCGGAGTGATATCCACTCTGAATTCATCAAGATCAAAAGCTCCAACCTCCCCCCGCGATATCCCTCCCGCTCGCCCCTTTTCACTTTTGTCCCTGCCGAATGAAAAACCTTCCAATTTCCTTTCAGCCCCGGGGGGATCTCAAGAAAGCCAAGAGAAAGATCAGAATCTTGTTGCAGCACTCTTTAACTCAATAAGCGGGCTCGACCCTCTTCTTGCCGAAACTATCGTAACTGAAAGTAATGGCAATCCTGATTCTATATGGGCCATGGTGCATAAAATTAGCGAAAAATTAACTAATGGCCGATTCGAATGGCATCTCTATCAATTATCTGAAAGTGCCGGTCTAAAGAGCGCCGTCTACCCCCTTTCATTACCTGTCGGCACTGAAATCGCGCGGACAGAAAGTTATACGGAAGCAATGCGCCTGCATACAGAGCTGAGCATACTTCCCTTATTCATTCAAGAACTCAGGCAAAAGGCTTCTAAAGTCAAAAGAAGAGAGTTAAAACGCCTGAAGCGTTTGAGCGGAAACCTCTCAAAGGACTTGGATAAGGCCAGCCGCCACGAAGAATTCAGTCTTTATGGAAATCTTCTCTCGACACACTATGACCGCATAAAAAGGGGTATGAAAGAGATAACTCTCCCCGATTTTTCGGGAACAAAAGAAATTACGATCCAGCTTGACAGCGCCCTTGAGCCCCGGCAAAATGTTCAACATTATTTCAAGAAAGCAAAAAAGGGGAAAAAGGGACTGAAGAAGATTGCCGACAGACTGAAGCCGGTCGAAGAAAGGTCAGCTCAGCTCTCTGATTCACTGGAGGAAACGCTGCGGCTGACAAACCCCGATAAACTCTTAAAATTGATCCCTTCACAAAAGGCTTCCTCTTTTCCCCGAAAGGGAAGATCCCCGGAAGGATTTAAACAATTTGTGCTTGATAAACATTACACCGTATATGTAGGAAGAAGCGCCAGGGAAAATGATCTTTTAACTCACAAATTTGCTTCAAGGCAGGACTTGTGGTTTCACGCAAAAGGAGTGCCCGGATCACACGTCATACTTAAGGGCGCGAACAAATCGACCCCCCCGGATATATTGAAAAGAGCGGCTGCAATTGCAGCCTACTACAGCAAATCACGGCACTCAAAAATAGCGCCGGTAACCTGTACTGAAAAGAAATATGTCAGTAAACCCAGGAAATCCCCTCCGGGTACTGCTTCTATTCAACGTGAAACAGTGTTCTTCGTAAACCCCTCTATACCTTCTTCTGATTGACTCAACGGTCAATAAACCGGAGTCCTTATTTCTCCGCGTAACCGGTCTCTGAACCCAGCAGATAGGTTCCACCCTCAAGAGGATCATAGGTAAGGAATACAGGATCAAAGGTGCCCCATTGGATGTAAACCGGGGTGTATAGCGGAGGTTTTCCTTCGTCTGGAATAATCTCCAGCTCTACCCATTCATCATCATATTCTTCGAAGTGAAAATCGTAATTCCCATCGGAAATAATTGTGTACAGGATCCCGTCGAAATACACAAAACTGTACCCGAC
>JAUXHZ010000025.1 GCA_030621255.1 Candidatus Latescibacterota bacterium | reverse complement strand
ACTCCCAACTCCCGTTCCCATAAGGGCATCACCCATATCACACATTGTAGTACGTACGTCGGCAAAGTCAAGATTAATTAGCCCCGGAATTGTCACAAGGTCCGAGATACCTTTGGTCGCGTGGTGAAGAACCGCGTCGGCTGTTGAAAAAGCCTCCGTAAGAGGCGTTTCCTGCGAGACCAATGAAAGCAATTTGTCATTTCTAATTACAATAAGGGTATCCAGCTCTTTCTTTAACAAACTAATGCCGTCTATTGCCAGTCTTTCGCGGCATTTTCCCTCAAAAGAAAAAGGTATTGTTACTATTCCTACAGTTAGCGCCCCTCTTTCGCGGGCCATACGTGCTATCATCGGGCTCGCCCCCGTGCCGGTGCCCCCACCCATTCCAGCCGTAACAAAAACCATATCTGTTCCGTCAAGCATCTCACCCACGATATCGGCATCTTCTTCTATCGCTTTTCCTCCGATTTCAGGTTTGCCGCCCGATCCGAGCCCGGCAGTTAACCTGCTTCCAATTTGGATCTCTTTATGTGCTTTTGAAAATTCCAGCACCTGCGCGTCTGTACTCACAGCTAAGAATTCAACGCCCTGGAGACCATAATCAATCATGCGGTTAACCGCATTTCCTCCAGCACCACCTACACCAATAACCTTTATCTTCGCTAATTCAGAACCTTCATCGAATTCGAACCTCATCTTGATCCTCCTCTGGTTAAAATGTATTAGCTACCTTTTTAAAACCTTCGACTACCCAACTGAAGTAATCTTTCGTGCCTCTCTTTTCTTCAAAGCGCTCCACCAGCATCTCACCTCCGCGCTGAAGCAGGCCAATACTAACATTCCAGCTTTCATCATCAACAAGCTCACTCAGACCAACAAGATCCGGCAGGCGCCCACAATGTACACGCGAGCCGAAAACCGTTTCAGCCACACTATCGATTCCCCTTAATTTGCTCCCTCCACCGGATAACACTATATTCCCGGTTATCATTTCAAAAGATGGATCATGTCCTGCGTCATTTTTGATCAGATTAAACAATTCCTCACATCGCGGTTGTATAATTTCCTCAACTTTTTCCAACCCAAATGTATAGAAAGAATCATCAATTGATTTTTCCATTTTCAATTTCTCAGCCTTTTCCAATGAAATCTTCAATCCAATTGCCAGATCATTTGAGATATTAAACCCGCCAACCGGAATCACTCCGCTGCTTCTGACAACGCCTTCATAATAAAGTGCGTACGATGTAACTTCACCGCCTATATCAATAACAAGCGCCCCCTCACGTTTATCAAATTCCCCAAGTAAAGAATTAGCCGCCGCGAACGGACTGAACACAAAATCGATTATTTCTATACTGTTAGATTTCATTATTCTCTTCAGCTTATCAGTCTCTTCTTTAACTGCCGTAACAATATGAACATTTTTTTCTAAACGGACTGCATCCAAACCGATTGGATTATTAATATTTGAGTTGCCGTCAACACTAAACCCCTGTTCTATCATGTGAAGAACATATCTGTCCGAAGGGATGGGCACTTTCTGCGCGTTTTTCGTCACGTGCTGAACTTCTCTTTCCGAAATCTGCCTTCCACCGTGCAAAGTCAACACACCCTGACTGCTAAAGCTTTTTATACTCGCGCTCGAGACAGCTAAACAAGCGCCTTCAACATTGACACCGGCCATTCTCTCAGCCTCAACTTTGCACAATCCGAGTATTCCTGTAACTTCCTCTTCATCGATTATTAGGCCTTTTTTAACGCCGCGGGATGGTTTGACTGCCGCCCCTACGATTTTGATTTCTCCGGATTCAACAACTTCCGCAATCAAAACCCTTGTTTTTATTGTCCCTAAATCAATACCTACGACAAAATCCGTTTCCATACTATTTTCCTCACCTTCTCACAATCTTCTACCTGATAACAACCTGACGGCTAAAACGCAGGTCAACCAGCATGGGAAAGCTCTTCTGTTCCTTTAATACTCCGTAAACACTCTTTAATTTGCGGATACGCTGTTCGAATCCTTCTTTCCCCAGGCGAATAACTGATCCCATATCCATCCATACAAGAATAATTTCTTTATCTTCAACATGAATTTCTGATAACTGGTGGGCGGGCGAAAATCCGCATTCCTTAAACAGGCCCAGAACGCTCAAGGCTACCTTGAGTTCCTCTCTCCCCGCTTCAGTATCTAAATCATCAATCCCCGTTATCAAGGGCAAATCTACACTTTCACCGGTCATCCTCCCGGAAAGCATTATCCCATTCTCGTCAACCTCATGCAGGCCGCCGGAAAGCACAGCCGCAACAGGTTTTCTTGCTTTTAGATAGCAATCAATGCGGCGTAAAAGATTCCTCTTGAAAACAACATCCGCCACATCACTGCACTCCAGGAATTTTTCTTTTAGATTGTCCAACGAAACCATAAAAACATTGCATCCAATATATTCTTCCGTCAGCATTGAAAGTGAATCGACAGGCAAATTGGTCCCTTCATATATATTGATTTCACGAACTGTAAAAAAATCAGTAAACCCCCAAAGATATATTCCTCCACCCACAATAAGAACCACCACTAACATTGACACCCATCGTGAGAAAGATCTCTTTTTTATCTTTGTTTTGCGTGACGCCATATTTGAATTTCTTTGCCTTTGCATCCCCTTACAATCCTTTCTCCTCTAAAATTTCTTCTCCCAGACGCCAGATATCTCCGGCGCCAAGGGTTAATACAAGGTCTCCATCTTTTATAAGCCCTGATACAGCTATCTTTAAGTCGCCCCTGTCCGGTAAGTAATCAACATTACCGGCCTTGCTCCTTAAAACAGCCCTGTAAATAAGATCTCCGGTTATCCCTGGAAGCGAGTGTTCCCCGGCGGCATACACATCCGTAACAAACACCTGATCCGCCAAATTAAAACATGCGTCAAACTCTAAATGTAAATCCCGTGTACGTGTATATCTATGCGGTTGAAAAACGGCAACGATTCGTCTTGAAAAATTCTTTCTGGCTGTTTCTATTACACACTGAATCTCAGTGGGATGATGAGCATAATCATCAATGAAAAGAATTCCATCTCTTTCACCTTTATATTCGAATCGCCTGCCGACACCCTGAAAGTTCGCCAATCCGGTTTTGAGAATATCAAAGCCAATCCCAAGCTCCTCTGCCAAAGCGCAAACACCCAAAGCGTTTAGAACATTATAATGTCCGGGAATATTAATAAATAAATCCCCTTTTTTTACGCCGTTTACCAAAAGCGAAAAGATCGTTCCCTCTTCCCTAGACTCCTTGATTACTCCCTGAACATCAGCTTTATCATCCAGCCCGAATGTGATAATCCTGCGATCTATCTTCGGGATAATTGTCCTTACATGAGGGTTATCCAGACAGCATATTACGGCTCCGTGAAAGGGAACACGTCCGGCAAAAGTTATAAAAGCCTCATAGATATTATTCAGTCCGCCGTAAAAATCTATATGTTCTCTATCAATATTTGTAATTATCGCGATAACAGGAGACAACCTTACAAAGTTGCCATCACTTTCATCTACTTCCGCTATGATAAATTTACCTTTGCCAAGCCTCGCATTAGCCTTTAACGCCTTAACCCTTCCTCCTACAATAACAGTAGGATCAAGCCCCGCTCTTCTGACAACCTCCGCGGCTATAGATGTAGTAGTGGTTTTGCCATGGGCCCCCGCTATAGCAATACCCTCCCTGATAGTCATCAATTCTCCAAGCATATCGGAACGCGGAATAACCGGGATATCCCTCTCGATGGCTTCAGTAACTTCAGGGTTTGAGGGCGCTACGGCGGAAGAAACAACAACTATATCGCAATTATTAATATTCTTTCTACTATGCCCCTTCCAAATCTTCGCGCCCAGCGATTGCAGGTGTTTTGTTACCGCGGTACTGCTCAGATCGGAGCCGGAAACTTCAAATCCGAGGTTGATCAACACTTCCGCGATTCCGCTCATGCCGATTCCGCCGATACCGATAAAATGAATATGTTTTGTTTTTCCCAGCATATCCTACTCTTTCGATCTAAAATCTCTTTCCCTGTCACTCACGATACGCCCCCCGGGTTATCCTTTAAACCTTTCCCGGTAAATTCCATGATATCATCCACAATTCTGGAGGCGGCATCCCTGACACCCGCCTTCAGGGCGGATTTCTTCATCTCTTCAAGTCTGTCGGGATCCTTTAAAAACCCGCTTATTACACTTTCAAGTCTTTCTCCATCCAATTCAGAATCATTTATAATTACAGCCGCGCCGGCACTCGCGAGAAACCGCGCGTTATAAATCTGATGATCATCAACGGAATGAGGATAGGGTACGAGTATTGATGGAAGCCCTACAGCGGCAAGTTCTGAAACACTCAGCGCTCCCGCCCTCGCTAGAGCAATATCAGAGACTTCATAAGCATCCCGGATATTCAATATATAATCAGAAACAAACACCCTTTCAGTCACCTCTCCGAGCCTCTCTTTTACCCATTCATATTCGCTGGAACCTGTTTGAATTATCCCCTGGACGTCTCTATTGGAGAGAAAGTATTCAACCGCCGCGCGGTTAAGAGAACGCGCTCCCTGACTTCCCCCAAACACCAAAAGAGTAGGAAGATCTTCTTTCAATCCAAACGATTCTAAAGGGTTTCCCTTATATTCATCAGTCATTATTCTGCGCAGCGGATTACCGGTTATAACCAGATTGTTTTTCTTTTTAAAATATTTTGCGGCACTATCAAAGCCGAGATATACTCGGTCGGCCATCCTGGACAAAACCTTGTTCGTAAACCCGGGAATCGAATTCTGCTCCTGGAGCATTACACCGCATCTTGATATAGATGAAGAGATTACAACAGCAGCGCTGGCATATCCTCCAAAACCGAGAACTATATCCGGTTTAAATCTCAATTGAATAATAAAGGCCTGTAATATTCCCGCCATCAAACTGAATGCCGTATTTATCAAACCGAAAATCTTCTTGCCTCTCATTCCCCGTGAACTAATAAATTTAGTGTCATATCCATACTTCCGCACGATTATTGATTCCATACCCAACTTCGTACCGACAAACAAAGCCTCAAAGGGGTGAATCCTCGACTTCATCTCATCAGCCAATGCCAAAGCCGGATAAAGATGCCCTCCGGTGCCTCCTCCAGTAAAAATAACCTTCATTTATCGAGCCCCCTCCTTCTTTACAACTCGTCTTGCAAATACAGGATGTGTGCTCTTTACCGCGCTCTGGAAGAAACCGCGTTCAGTTTTCTTTTTTTCATTCTGCGATATATTCAACAAAACACCTGTTGCCGCCAATGACATCACAAGAGAAGTCCCGCCATAACTTACAAATGGCAATGGAAGCCCTATTGTCGGAAGTAATCCGATGCTCATAGCTATATTGATCAGTGCTGTGGAGAAGATCACCAATCCTATTCCAAGCGCGAGAAAACGGCCGAATGTATTTGAAACATTTCGCGCGATTCTTAAAGCCCTGAAGAATATAAAGACAAAGAGGGCAAGGACTAACAGTGTTCCAACTATCCCAAGCTCCTCACCTATAATCGAATAAATAAAATCAGTATGGGCATCAGGAAGAAAGTTAAATTTCTGATGTCCGTTGCCTAATCCGCATCCAAAAAGAAATCCTGATCCTAGAGAAATAAGAGATTGCCTTATGTGCCAGTTCTGGCAAAGACTGAAATCTCCTCTGTTGAATATCGCTAAAAATCTGTTATACACATGAGGCCTCAAATAAAGATAGGGCGCTGAAGCAACAATAATAACTCCGTAACACCCCGCCAGATGGGTGAATTTGCACTTGCCGAGAAAGAGCAGTATCATGGAAAGTCCAATAATCAGAGTGGCGTTACTAATATTAGGCTGAAGTACAAGCAAAACCGCAATCACAATTGAAAAGACAAATATCGGTAAAAAACCCTTCTTGAAACTTCTGATTCCGCCTCTTCCTCTGGAGATCAAATCAGCAATGAATATAACTAAAGAATACTTAACAAGCTCAACAGGTTGAATCGTAGTATTGCCGATCGTAAGCCATCTCCTGGCCCCTCTTATCTCCTTCCCCCATACCAGAACAGCGACAAGCAACGCAATGGAAACAACAAGCATCAGCGCTGAAATTCTCCTGTAGGTTTCAAAGGGTATTTTCATGCAAACAAGGAGGCATAACATCCCCAGTCCCAGATGCATAATCTCCCGCTGCATAAAGAAATATGGAGTATCATACCTTTCCTTCGCGATTATCTGTGTAGCGGACGAAACCATTACCATTCCCAGAACCGCGAGGATAAGTGTCGCCCAAAGTAAGTGCATATCATATTTTTTTCTTCTGTTCACTTCAGTCAACCCCAAGCTGTTTCACAATATCGGCAAAAGTGTTTCCCCTGTGCCTGAAATCGGTAAACATATCAAAACTGGCACAGGCCGGGGACAAAACAACATATGATCCGGCGATGCTGACATCGCTGGCCTTTTGAACTGCTTCATACATAGTTCCGGCGTGTGAAATCGGCACAACTCCCTCAAGTGCCTTTTCAATCAGGCCGGCCGCGCTGCCTATCAACACAACATGCTTAATATTTTGAGTGACCGAGAGAAGGCTTTTAAAATCTTTTCCCTTCTCAAGCCCCCCGGCGATAAGAACAACAGGACGGCCCAATCCTGTCAGGCTTTTTACGGTCGCTTCAACATTTGTTGCCTTCGAATCGTTGAAATACTCAACGCCTTGAATTTCCGCGATCCTCTCCATTCTGTGTCTAAGCCCTGTAAAGGCTGATAATGCCTTTCTGCACGATTCAGCCGAAACCTCCAGCCCCTGAACCGAAGCAATAGCGGCCATCGCGTTTTCAACATTGTGCAGCCCTATAACCTTTAAATCTTTTGTCTTCATAATTTCTTCTTTTATCTCACCATCATTTGCCCGGACTATGCTGTCACCATAGAGGAAAATACCATCATCAAGGCTGACTGATGATGAAAATGGAATCACTCTGCCTTTAAACCCCGCCGCGACCCGGCTGCATCTGTCATCATCGGCATTGTAGAAAAAGGTATCATTACTATCGTTGTTCATCGTAATTTTCTCTTTTGTCCTGTAATAGTCATCGGCTGAATCATATCTGTCCAGGTGATCGGGAGTCATATTGAGTATCCCCGCAACATCCGGCTTGAATTCCGAAATCATCTCAAGCTGAAAACTGCTGACCTCAATTACAAATATACCCTCACGCGGCAATTCCTCTGTTACCGAGCAGAAGGGTTTGCCTATATTGCCGGCTGCTATAGCGGAATATCCCGATTCGTTTAATATTCGTTCTATCATTGTAACTGTTGTAGATTTTCCATTAGTTCCGGTAAGCGCGATGATCTTTGCCGTGGCGAAACGGCACCCCAATTCGAGCTCTGAAATTACAGGTATCGATTTATTGAAGGCTTCGGAGACAATCGGATGATTTGACCGGATTCCCGGACTAAGAATCACTTCATCGCAGTTCTCAAGCAATTCAGAAGGGAAAGAACCAAGATGAATATCAGCATTTTTAAACCGGTCAGGGATCGAAATATCGCTCTTTTCGTCCGCGCCGGCAATCTTGGCTCCCTTTCCGGCAAGCAATTCCAACGCTGCAAGACCGCTTCTCGCGAGCCCCAACACAAGCACATTTTTATTTTGATAATCTGTTCTTATCTTTTCAGACAAATCTCTCTCCTAAATTTCTGTTTATCGAAGTTTCAATGTGCTCATTCCAATCAGCATAAAGAGAGCGGCCAGAATCCAGAATCTTACAACTACCTGCTCTTCGCTCCATCCCTTTAGTTCAAAGTGATGATGGAGTGGAGCCATTTTAAAGATCCTTTTCCCTCTTAACCTAAAGGAAACAACCTGCAAAATAACCGAAAGAGCCTCAATTACGAAGATGCCGCCAATAATCAAAAGCAGAAATTCGCTTTTCAGCAGAACGGCAATCGTTCCAAGAGCTCCGCCAAGCGCAAGGGATCCTGTATCCCCCATAAAAATCTTCGCGGGATGAGTATTAAACCAAAGGAAGCCAAGAGCGGCCCCGACAACCGACATGCAGTATACGGCAAGCTCTCCACTCCCCTTCTGGAAAAGAATATTGAGATAATCCGCAAAAACAGCATGTCCGGCCAGGTAGGCCAGAATAGCAAAGGACAAAAAGCAGAATGTTGTAACTCCCGTAGCCAGGCCGTCAAGCCCATCGGTCAAATTGACCGCGTTTGAAGTACCTGTAACCACAATCATCACAAATGGAATGTAAAAAATATTCCAATCCAGATATGTATCTTTCAGGAATGGAATAGCCGTGCTTCTCGCGTGCTCCTGAACAAGGGGTGTGAAATAGAGAAATACGCCCAGCATAGCTCCAAATAGTAATTGCCCAACCAGCTTATATCTTCCGACCAAACCCTTGGGCCGCTTTTTTACAACGCTCAGATAATCATCCCAGAATCCAATCAGCCCGATCCATAATGTAACAACCAGAACAACCTGAATATATGGATTCTTTAAATTTGCCCATAGTAATGTGGGGATTATTGTCGCTCCGATAATCAGCACTCCGCCCATCGTGGGAGTGCCTTCTTTACTTAAATGCCGTGAAGGACCATCAGGCCTGATTATCTGGCCGATCTGCATTTTTGTAAGCCATACAATCATCTTCGGGCCGAGAACAAAACTGAGAATCAAAGCCGTTACAGTAGCATACGCGGCCCTGAATGTTATGTATTTGAAAACATTAAACGCGAAGAAATACTCTTTCAGCGGATATAGAAGGTGATACAGCATCAGTCAATTCTCCTTCTTGGAATTTCTCTCAATTTTTCAATTTCATCTATTAATCTCCACATCTCCATATTTCTTGATCCTTTAATCAGCACCGCATCTCCTTTGCCTAATAATTCATTCAGGTAACAGGATAATTTTTTAATATCCATGAAATGGCTGATTATTTCAGGGGCCTTTCTCTGCACCGATGCTTCCCTGCTCAATTCAACACTCTCTTTCCCCATCGTAATCAAACCGTAGACTCCCGCTTTTCCGCAAACCTT
>JAUXHZ010000106.1 GCA_030621255.1 Candidatus Latescibacterota bacterium | reverse complement strand
CGTTTGAACGGGCGCCAGGCAGAGTTATCTGTTAAGAGTGATTCCCGGGAAAAAACAATAGATATTGGGAAGATTTTCGGTGGTTTTCTTCCCGCAGGTTCAGTAATTTCTCTTGAAGGCGGCCTCGGGGTAGGAAAAACTCTATTTGTTCGTGGTATATGCGCCGGGTTGGAGATTAAAGAGGAAGTTCTCAGCCCCACATTTATTTTGCTTGAGGAGTATAATGGTTTGTTTCCCATATTGCATTTTGACCTCTACCGTCTTGAAAAACTTGAAGAAGTACATAAGTTAGGGCTATTTGACCTTGCCGACGGACGCAACATAATTTTGGTTGAGTGGGGAGATCGTTTGCCGGAGGGTGTATTGAAATATGATATACGGGTTGATATTCAAATAGTGAGCAACAGTGAAAGAATAATTAATTTTAAGGTTCCGGAAAATCTTGCTGTAGCGTTAATGGAGGAAAACATTGAAGGAAACACCTTTAACAATGGCTCTGGACAGTTCTCATCTTAAAGGAAGTGTAGCTGTAGCCCGCGGGGAAGAAATCTTATGCGAGATACTATTTGACGCCAGTGATACTCATTCCGCTACATTGCTACCCGCTGTTGATACGTGTCTGCGAACAGCTCACATCCGTATTGAGGATATTGACAAATTCTGTGTTGTGACCGGCCCCGGTAGTTTTACAGGGCTTAGAATAGGCCTGGCAACCATAAAGTCTTTTGCCGCTGTAAGGAAGAGGCCTGTTGTTTCCGCTACTAGTCTTGAGGTATTGGCTGCGGCGTTCCCATACGTTTCTCAAGCGGTTGCTCCGATAATCGATGCCCGCAGGGGGGAAGTCTATTTGGGTTTATACAATACACAGAACGGACAGCCCTCTGCGATTTTAGAACCGATCTCGATACGGCCGGAAAAGATCCCGATGCTCCTTATTGAAAAAAATCGAAATGCCCCTGTTATTTTCTGCGGAACGGGAGTAGAAAAATACAGGGAAATTATAGGACGAAAGATGCCCGATGGAAGCAGGTTTTCTGTACCATACCGGGCTATTCCGCGAGCGTCCTTTCTTGTCGGTGTAACTATGGATAGAACTCCTGTTGAATACACGGAGCTTGCCGAGATGGAGCCATTATATATCAGACCGCCTGACGCGAAATTGCCGGCCTCAACGAAACTAAAGCCTGGAGGAGGAAACAAGCGTTAATGGATTTTATGATAAGAGATATGAACAAAGCTGATATACCCGGCGTTCTTAAAATTGAACTATCCAGTTTTGATTTTCCATGGTCGGAAAGTATGTTTATGAATCAGTTTATGCTGGAGGATATAGCTATAATATTAGTCGCGGTTCGCGGCGACACTATTATGGGATATGTTATTGTATGGCTGGAAGGTATAGATTCTCATATTCTCAATGTTGCGGTTGGTAAAAATTGGAGAGGAAAAAAAATTGCTGACGGGATTCTTGACGCTGTTATAACACGCTCAGTTAATAAGGGCTGCAGCCGTATTTATCTTGAAGTGAGAAAGAGTAATAGATATGCTCAGGATTTTTATAAGCGAAACGGTTTTCAGGTAATTGGCGAGGAAGAGGGGTATTACGGGGAAACAGGAGAAAACGCGCTGATCCTGGAGCTTATACTTGATTAGTATGAAAAACGGAATATCAATTTTAGCGGGTAAAGCGGAACTGGCGGTTATACTTGGATCTGGAATGTCGCCGCTTGAAGATCAAATATCCGCGCGGGAACTTATTTCATACTCGGATATCGATATTCTTTCTGTTCCTACCGCAAAGGGGCATCCGGGGCGGATTCTGCTTTTTCAAACCGTAGAAGGTGATAGTGTCTATCTCTTCGCTGGAAGATCCCATCTCTATGAGGGTGTGAGCATGGAACAGGCTGGAGGGGGCGTTTTTCTCGCATCAAAGCTTGGTTGTAAAAGGGTTCTTTTAGTAAACGCGGCGGGGAGCCTCAGATCTGATATTCCAGAGGGAAGTTGGCTCGCACCTTCAGGTTTGGTGGCTTTTCCTTTCCGCCAGGAAGGATATGGGGTAGCGGTGGGATCTCCTGCGAGATTTACGCGCAGATCCTTTATTTCCCGCAGTTTCAGAAGAAGGATTATAAAAGTGGCGAGAGAGGCTGCTGTACCCGTTCATAACGGTACTCTTATGTGGAATGCAGGTCCTTGTTATGAAACGCCGGCTGAGGCACGCGCCGCTCTTAAGGTCGGCGCTGATGCGGTTACAATGTCAATTATGCCTGAGCTTGCCGCGGCTTTAAATGTGGGCATTGAAACGGCGGTATTGAGTTGGATAACAAATTATACGCCGAATGTGCGCGGGAAATCAATTTCTCACGATGAAGTGCTCAAAAAAGGGGAAAAAGCAAGGCGAATGCTGTTCAAAATGCTCGATAAACTTTAGACATTCTGATTTGTTTGATAGCTTTTATCTTTACAGTCTCTGTTTTTATATTTGTTAAAAAACGCTGGTTGCCGATAGTAGCAGGTGTTACATTTGTAAAGGAAGTACAGAGGTGTTAGAATACACCTTGAATTATGAAGTCCGAGAATATTCCGGGCGCGCGTCTTTTGTGAAAGTTTTGGAGCCGGTGGAGTTTTTTTGGTAGAATGGTTGAAAAAATTAATAGGCAAAAAGGATAGCAGATCATGATGAATTGGATGACAAGAGCCAGAAGAGGGATTAGAACCTGGCATAAGAAGGATTTGCCCGGAGGGCTATGGGAAAAATGTCCTTCGTGTGGTGAAATTCTCTATGTGGAAAGTCTTGAAAAGGGGATGTCGGTTTGTCCGAAGTGTTTTAATCATTTTCGCATTACAAGTGACAAATATCTTCAGATTTTGTTTGATGAAGGGACATTCAAAGAGATGGATTCAGCTATTCATTCAAGTGATCCCCTTAATTTTATGGACAGGAAAAAGTATACGAAGAGGATTAAATCGGCCCGAAAAACAACAGGGTGTAATTCCGCGGTTCTTACCGGGACGGCGGAGCTTAACGGGCGTATCATCGCGGTGGCGATAATGAATTTTTCTTTTCTCGGCGGAAGTATGGGGTCGGTTGTTGGAGAAAAGATTGCCAGGATAGCCGGAAAAGCTGTCAAGGAATCACTTCCCCTTGTAGTAGTTTCAGCGTCGGGGGGGGCTAGAATGCAGGAGTCGATTCTTTCACTTATGCAAATGGCAAAAGTTTCCGCCGCTATTGCCGCTCTATCAAACGCGGGCTTGCCCTTTATATCCATTTTGACTAATCCCACTACAGGCGGCGTCGCGGCTTCTTTTGCTTTTCAGGGAGACATAATTATTGCTGAACCGAAGGCGCTTATTGGTTTCGCGGGGCCGAGAGTAATCAAGGAAACAGTAGGAGAAGAACTCCCGGAAGGATTTCAGTGTTCCGAGTTTCTGCTTGAACATGGGATGATTGATATGATATGTAACCGTAAAGAATTGAAAAATACCATCGGGTTTTTTGCCGAGAGTTTCATGCGGAACAAGGAGCTTAGATATAAGGAAGAGAGCCTGGATAATGGGAAAAAAACGCTCTCGATTATCTGGTAGGGGATATCCATTTTCAAATATAGAATTTCTTTATTCCCTCAGACCGACCCGAATGAGACTCGGGCTTGAGAATATAATCGCTCTCCTTGATTCGCTCGATAATCCGCACATGGGTTTTCCCGCGGTGTTGGTGGGAGGAACGAATGGGAAGGGTTCGGTTACAACTTACCTTTCAACTATTCTTACGTGCGCCGGACTTCGGGTAGGCACTTTCTATTCTCCGCATCTTTTCAGAATTAATGAAAGGATTAGAATAAATAACCGGGAAATACCCTCGGATACCCTGGATCAGCTTGTGGGAAGGTTGAGGCGGCGTTATAATACGATTCCATTTACTTTTTTTGAGGGAGTTACCGCGTCAGCGGCCCTCTATTTTTTGCGGAAAAAGGTTGATATTGCCCTGTTTGAAGTTGGACTTGGGGGAAGGCTTGATGCTACACGCCCTGTCAATGCCGTTGCAACTGTAATAACGGGAATATCAATTGACCACAGCGGACATCTGGGCAAAACCAGAAAAGCAATTCTTGGGGAGAAGCTGGGGATCGTAAGAAAGGGAGTCCCTTTGATAGCTAATCTTGACACGGATTCTCTCATAGCCGAGGCGTCAGCGCATTGTAAAGAGAGAGGAACTGCCCTGGTAACTGTGCGCGGAAACACATCTTCACGATTAAAGAAAATTACTGCTGAAAGGATGATTTTCAGCATGAAAACTGATAGATATAATTATGGGGATATCGAAACGCGAATGATTGGGAAAGCGCAGAGGGTTAACGCGGCAACAGCGATAAAAACCATTGAAGTACTTGAGGAGGCAATGGGAGAATCATACGTGAGATATATAAAAGAAGGTCTGAAGAAAGCCTTTTTCCCCGGGCGATTTCAGGTTATGCGGGGAGTTCCAAGAATAATTCTTGATACTTCGCATAATGAGCAGGCTCTTATCCACTCACTAACTACACTGATTACTATTTCACCGCCTCAAAGAAATGTTCTTATTTTTGGCTGTATGGCAAGAAAAGAACTGGGGAAATTCCCTGCAGAGGCGTTAAAATCAGCGAGGAAGATTATCCTTGTTACTCTGAAACAGGGTGAGGCTGAAACAAAAGAGGCCTTGATGAATTATTTTAGCGGAGAGGCGGGGCGACTCGCGAATAAGGTGTCGGTGATTGCGGCAAGGGGAATGGGCGATGCCTTAAAAAGTGCAAAAAGAGGTTTGAAACGAGATGATACTTTATTGATCTTCGGCTCTCATCATACGGTGGATGAGGCTGTTTCGCATTTTTAAGTTCGTTGATACTGATCTCCGACAGCGTTTGTATATGGCGATCGGAACAGACGGAATTCCATCGCTGCACGATCGTTAGTGGAAAGAAAAGGATAAAATATGGGATTTGTATACGGGATAGATATAGGTGGAACCAATATAAAACTAGGCATTGTAGATAGTGGGGGGAAGATTGTTAAAAAGGGCATGATTCCCACTGGCGCTGAAGAAGGCCCTAGAGCTGTAGCCGTGAGAATAAGTAAATGGTTTAACTCGTGTAAAGAGAATGTTTCTGATATTGATGGAGCAGGTGTTGGATGCGCTGGATTAGCGGATAGTAGAAAAGGCCTTTTGTTTTCATCACCGA
>JAUXHZ010000282.1 GCA_030621255.1 Candidatus Latescibacterota bacterium | reverse complement strand
GGCATTTTCAATTGATCCTCCGGCAGCGCCCTTTACAAGGTTGTTGCAGAGTAGCACAAAACCTATAAGATTATTTTCCTTTTTCAATCTGCCGGTGAAGACTTGCATTCCGGGAGGGTTGCCCTCGAAGCTCATCTTTGGTTGAGGGTATGCGCTGGGGCCAATGTATTCAACCGGTTTGCTGGGCAGGGAGGGAAGGTCGCAGTCCCGGAAAGCAAAATTATTCCATGCCTGCTCGATATCAAATGTTTGCGGGTTAGTGTCAAATTCAACCCATACGGTTTCAAGGTGTCCGTATGGCACATCGACACGTACACAGAAAGGCATTATTTGAGCCTCTATTTGGAGTATCTTGGTAAGTTCTTTTGTAATTTTTTCTTCTTCCCCCTTGATCCATGGAAACGCGTTTGAACGCAGCTCGGGGGAATTAAGTCCCGCGAATCCGGCGCCGGAGAGGGCCTGGTAGGTTGAAACAAAGACCTTTTTTATACCGAACTTTCTTAGCGGCGCGAGAGCGACCGCGAGCCCGGTTGTTGAGCAATTGGCGTTTGTAATTATAAATCCCCTTTCGGGATATCCCTGCTCTGTTATTAAATCAATTTCTTCGGAGTTTATTTCAGGGATAAGAATAGGCACATCTTTATCGTACCTCATCGCGCCGGCGTTTGAAAAAACCGCGAATCCCCTCTTTCTGAGTTCGGGTTCCACGGAGGCTGCTATTTCTGAAGGAAGGGCGCTGAAAATAATTTTTATTTCGAGTTTTGATAAAAGAGAATAGTCAAGGGCGGAGAGTATAATCTTTCCGGTTTCTTCGGGTAACTCGAAAGGAAGAGACCATTGAACTCCTGATTTATACTCGATTCCGGCTTTTGAAGCAGAAGCCGTCAGCATCACCGGATCAAACCATTTATGTCTGGAAAGCAGCCATATAAAGGTTTGTCCCACCAGCCCGGTAGCTCCGAGAACAGCTATTTTTATTTCTTTCATCTTTTCGATTCGTCAAAACAATTAACAGTTGATATATGACAAGTCAGCGGCGGCCTTCACTCCAACCGCCTGGCCGGGCCTTTCAGAGGCTCAGTCTTCTATATTTATCAATACAATAGATAACTGCCGTGTGCAATAATTTTAATTGGAAATAGTTTCTCACCTGGAAGTCAGCGCAGCAGAACGAGCCGCGCTGTGGAGGTGAATGATCCAATTTGTAACCTGCAGAAATATACATTGCTGGATACTTTTTTCCCCGTTTTGTCTTTTCCGTCCCACATCGCCTTGTGTTTTCCTTCTGCGAGAGTGTTATCAACCAGTGTTTGGACGAGTCGTCCCGATACATCGAATATATTCAGTGTAACATGGGATCTTGCGGCTACTTCAAATGGAATAATAGTAGTAGGGTTGAAGGGATTAGGGTGAGCTAGGTGGAGGTTGTCGGCAAAGCCCGGTGATTGTTCCTCTTCGTCTTTTATGTCTGTGTATCTTTCAGTTGTAATGTTGATATCGTCAATATACCAGCCTTCGAACCCGTACTGTTCATTGCTGGCAAAATGGAATCTAATCATAACCTGTCCGCTGAAGGCGGAAAGATCGAATTCTTCGAATTCCCAACCGGTTTGGCCGGAGTAGCATTTTTGATATGGATCGAGGAATATTGTATTCGAACCGCTTGCTCTGCAGGGATAATTAAAAAGGGGAGAGATTATCGTCCACGACTTTCCCCCGTCCGTTGTTATCTCAACAACTCCCCCATCCTCCGCCCAGTATGGATAAGATGATCCTGCTTCAGCATCGATTTTGTGCCAGAAGCTGAGTTCCGAGTTTCCGTCAAGGCACAGGGGGGGGGAAACAAGCACGGTTTCCATCATATTCGGATAGTCCTCTGACGAGTTTTCGCCGCATTTCCAGCTTTTTGGAGAGGAGTGATATTGAGCACTGCTTAGATGCCATCCGTCTACACCGACGATAGCGCCATGATCCCAGAAGTTGACAGAATCAGCCGGGTCTTCGATTGTGTAGCCGCATGTGGTTACGTGGAGTGTTTCACTGTGAGTAAAGAGGTTTTCTTTTGCCAGTTTCAGGATTATCGGGAATTCGGTAAATGGCGGAGTAAGAGGTTTTACAAAAAATGAAAGGCTGTTATTTGAAACAACCGTTGAGCCTGTCGGGATGGAAGGGAGTTCCGTTTCTTGTTTATACGGCCTTGCGTTTTCCTGGTATGGCATGGAGAGAGAGAGGGTTGGTGTTGTTATATCAACACTTCCATTATTTGTCCAGGAGGTTGTAAGATTGACAAATTCCCAGGCTTCAACGCATCCGTTGCTGTTTCCCAGCAGTGTGTCACAGGTTGACCAGCTGTCAAGTGTTATAGCCGGAGCGCCTACAGTGAAGAGGCGATGTGAACTCCACTCCTTGCCGGTAGCGGTAATGTTAAAGGTGAGTTCCACAGTGTAGCCGTTTGGGATACCGGTTGAGA
>JAUXHZ010000076.1 GCA_030621255.1 Candidatus Latescibacterota bacterium | reverse complement strand
GCATTTATCAGGCCCTGTGTTTCCCTTTTGTTTTCAATTTCCTTAAACATATCTCTACACACCCATTTTCCCCGGATTTAAGTATCCAAAATTATCGCCGGCACAGACACAATGACTGTCGTGCCCCTTCCCGCCATACTTTGCAGCTCAATCTTCCCATTTATAAACAAAATCGCATCTTCCGCCATAGTAAGCCCCAATCCAAGCCCGCTCCCACCATCTGAAGGCTCCACTCGAAAGAAGGGAAGAAATACTTTTTTTGTCATATCTTCAGGAATTCCCATTCCATAATCACAAATGCTGATTATAAGAAAACGCTCCTCCCCAATCGCTTTATCTTCAGAAAGTGCGGCTGTTACTCTGACAGGTTTTGATTTTCCTCCAAATTTTTCAGCGTTCGAAAAAAGATTCCCAAGCGCGATCTCAAGATATTTGCTCTGCAATCTGATTTCGGGAATACTCTTGTCTATCTCATTAACAAACCTTTCAGGATGTTTACAATATTTCTCCTGTATTTCATCCACAAAACCACTAAGCCGGATCTTCTTCATCTCACCGACAACCTGCTCTGTTTTTTTAACACGAAGCATCCGGGCACAGGTTCTTATCAAAACTTCCAGTTCATTTGTCCCCTCTCCGGTTTTCCGGAAATGCCTCATTTCCTTCTCTGCCATTCCCCCCATCTCTCTGAAATTCCTTTCAAGGAGCCCCATATATCCCTTTATCGAAGTTAGAGGTTTAATAAATTCGTTGCTGATCACCAAAAGAGCCGAATCAAAAACATCTTTATAATTATCTATCTCTTTCTGGAGAGCCGTTAATTTATCTTCGACCGCCGCGGAAGGGGAAGATTGAAGTCTTTCTTCTTTTTCTATAACTGCCATTTATTAATACTTCCATTCCCGGCGATTTGAACGATCAATTCCCTTTTACTTTCACCCCATAGGCATATCACAATTCTACTTCCTCTTTCCCGACACTACTCTTTCGCCTTTCTCTGACCAAAACGCTCCCATCCATTTCCTTGCCAAACTTTTTCAACTCAGAAGCGATGTCACTTACATGCGCGAAGTGTTTCAATCGCCCGCTCTCGTTTGCGACAAGCGCGATTGTCAGAGACATAAGCGGCACTTTACATGTTTCCCCCATACGGTCCCGTATCTCCAGATAACCTCTGCTGATATCCTTTTCATCCATAAGTACAACAGATCCTATATCAAATTCGTCAATTATTCGTCTTGCGACTCTCTCGGCCCTATCCACCGACGTAATCACCACAAAATCATCTCCGCCTATATGACCGATAAAATCCTGATTATTCCCTGTTGAATGAACCGCTTCTTTTATTATGTCCGACAGAAACAGGATTGTTTCGTCACCCTTATGATAACCGTAATAATCGTTGTAAGCCTTGAAATTATCAATATCCACGTACAAGAACGCGAACGATTCAGAGTTTTCAATTAACTCCTTCAATTTCTTCTTAATGGCCTTGTTTCCTGAAAATCCTGTAAGTGGATTCGCGTCCTTTTGTTTCTGACCCCAATCGAGAACATTGTTAACTCTAAGAAGTAACTCATCATTGGAATATGGCTTGATCAGATAATCATTAGCTCCATTCTTGAGCCCTTGAATCTTGTCGGTCATCTCGCTTTTAGCCGTCAACATTATTATCGGAATCTGGCTTGTTCGGAATTCCTCTTTCAACTCCGTGCATACTTCAAACCCGTCCATCAAAGGCATCATAAGATCAAGAATAATAAGATCCGGCATCTTACTTCGTGCCATCTGCAAGCCTATCTTGCCATTTTCGGCACAGATGACATCGTATCCTTTTCTTTCAAGTTGAAATTGAAGAATTCTCCGAATGTGTTCTTCGTCATCTACTACAAGTATTTTTGTCCCATTTTTATCTGAAACTGCCATTAGTTCTCCACAACTATTCATTCAATTGAACTCCCCGCCCCACACTAATAGACAAAAGCGGGGTGAATCCGCATACGGAATTTTCGCAATTTACATGCCAAGTATTTCCCCGGAGTCAAAGCAGTGGAGACCTTTAGCGAATTGCCTTTAATCACAAATAGTACAGCTTGTTACCTAAATTTTTATGGTGATTTTTTAATCCGCTTTTAGGACTAAGGAACAATGCTTTTTGCACACGGAATGTCTAAAATGAAAATATCAAAATCCCCTTGAAGTGATCAGCGCCAGGATTCCAGTTTGCCGCGGGAAAAGGTGTTAAGTTCAATGTTGTCCGTTTTGCCCGATTTTATTCTGTACATCCCGGCACACGCTATCATAGCGGCATTGTCCGTACAATATTTAACCTCGGGCCAGTATACATCTATCCCGAGAGGCCCCAGCATCTCGCGGGCCAGCTCTCTCAGCCGCCTGTTTGCCGCGACTCCTCCGGCAAGATAGAATTTGTTAACACCTTTCCTGCCCACTGCAATAACCGCTTTCCGTATAAGAACATCAACTATAGCCTCCTGAGCTGATGCCGCGGTATCGCTCACAAGGGCCGGTGACAACTCCCCTAACGATTCTATCTTAAGCCTCACAGCTGTTTTTAAGCCGGAAAAAGAATAATCACATTCACCCGAATTTTTCAATCCTCTCGGAAAATCGAACGCCTCCGGATCGCCTGATTCAGCCGCTTTTTCAACCGCCGGCCCTCCCGGGTAGGATAATCCCAGAAGTTTGCCGATTTTATCGAATGCCTCTCCAGCCGCGTCATCTCTCGTTCCGCCAATAAATTCATACTGCCCTATTTCCTTTACATATACTAGTTGCGTGTGCCCCCCTGAAACTACAAGCGCCAGGCATGGCGTTATAAAATTGTCTTCAAGATCATTTGCCAGAATATGGCCTTCAAGGTGGTGTACGCCCGTCAGTGAAACGCCGCTTCCATAAGAAAGCCCTTTCGCGAAAGACAAACCCACAAGGAGCGACCCGGTAAGCCCCGGGCCATTTGTCACACATATCCCGGACAGATCACTAAGGCCTATCCCGCCCTTTTTCATTACAAGCTCATAGAGAGGAAGAAGCGCTCTCATATGTGACCTTGATGCAATTTCAGGAACAACGCCTCCATACTTTTCATGTACAAGCTGCGCGGCGGTTCTGTGAATAACAACCCCCCTTTTATTGGAATAAAGGGCACAAGCTGTATCATCGCAGGAAGTTTCTATTCCAAGATACAAATTTTCCATCAATCCGCCTTTTTTACAACATTTTCCACGGCACAAAATTCATGTATCTAATATGAGGAACGGCCCCGGCGTCTACAAGTGTAACCGAAGCGTTCGCTATAGTAATTCTGTGCATCATATCAAGATCCATCCTCAGAAAATAGGTAAGGGACGGTTTTATTACATCACTGTGAGATATTATTGCCGCTTTCCTGTTCTTCTTTCGCACAATTTCTTCAATAAACTTCGTTACACGTTCCTTGATACCATTCATGTCTTCATTTTCTGAAAAATTAGACTGTGTTGGTTTGGCGGTATATAGCTTGAAATCGGGATCGCCCCTAAGCTCCTTGTATCTCTTTCCAGCCCACTGTTCAAAGGGCGATTCATCCAGCCTGGTATCTTCATGTATGTCAACCCCCCATACATTTGAAAATATCTCGGCAGTCTGCGTCGTTCGCTTGAGTGTGCCGGAATAGATCATGTCAATCCCCTCATCCGCGAGAAACTCCGCGGTCTTCCGCACTCCTTCTTTGCCGGTATCATTAATAGGCACCGGTCGCCTGCCCATAATCCTTTTTTCTCTGTTCCAATCGGTCTGGCCATGTCTTATAAAATATAGAAGCATTATAACCGTACCTTAAAATATATGTTCATACCCGTCCTTACTTATATCCCTCTGCCGCCCCTCGCGATCTCGCAAAAGGACCTTTCCCCGATCAGCAGTTATTTGCCCGACCGGAATAATTTCTTCCCCGCTCCAGTCATCCCTCACACCTCCGAGTGTGACGATTTGACAATATTCTTCCCCGCTTTGTAAAGCCAGGCCTGCAATTAACTCTCTGCTAATTTTACCCGAATTTTCAAGTACTCGCGGTACCGGTAAAGATTTTTCATCAATTATCGCTCCAACCCCGCTCTCCGCGCATAGTGCCGCCAGGTCTTTTCCAAGGCCATCGCTGACATCTATCATCGATGTAATTTCTATCCCATTATCTTCAAACACCGATCTATCCAGAGGCCGGGTTCCGGGCACAATATGCCTCCTAATCAATCTCAGCCCCTCCGATACGACAGAAGAAATGTCATTGTCCGCGCAGAACTTGTCTATATTTTCATCTCTTGTAAAGAGATTCATTTCAGAAACAAAATCGACCAAAAGGCTTCTTTTTTCCTTCTCCTTCGGCAGAATAGCGTCAGCATATTCATCGGCATTCGAAATCCCAAACAAATTTTTTACAAGCTCCATACCGGCCATAGACCCGCCGCACTCCCCCGTCAATACTATCAAATCCCCCGGATGAGCTCCCTCCCGTTTTACGGCTTCCCCCTCCGGCACTTCACCCATAATCGCGATATTAAAAAATCCCGCGCCGGGACTGAACACCGTATCACCGCCCGCGAGCTTTAACCCGTAAAAACTGCAGCCGAGCTTGATGCCGTTAATAATCTCCTCAAGCTGGTTCTGCTGATATTGCCGCGTCATACCCGCTGTAACCAGAATGGCGCATGCCTTTCCACCCATGGCGAAGATGTCTGAAACATTTGAAGTAATTACTTTTTGCATTACCTGGCTCAATGTTGAAAAGGAAAGGTCGTAATGCACCCCTTCCACAACAGCGTCCGCGGCGAGAAGTATCTCACCCTCTCCCGGGGCTATTACGGCGGCATCATCGCCAATCCGCGCTTCCGGAAAACTCTCTTTAAGTTTTTTTATTACGTTGCTTTCTTTCATTGTGTCTCCAATGGATACCTTCTATTGACCAATCATTTCTTCAATTTCTTTTACCGCGCCGGGAATCGCCCTAAGGCAATCACCCGCTATCATCGAACGTTCTCCATATTCAAAAGCCGCTATCTCAGCTGCTCTGGAATGGATATGTACTCCCAATCTGGAAGCCGCCGCCCCGTCGCACCCCTGTGCGAGAAGCCCCCCCAGCACTCCCATCAGCACATCACCGCTGCCGGCGGTGGCCTGTCCGGGGTGTCCGGATACATTGACAAAAACAGTGCCTCCCGGCTCTGCCACAAGGGTGGGTGCGCCCTTGTGAACAAGGGTGATCCGGCTTTCCTTTACGAGAGAAGCAATCAACTCTATTCTTTCCGCTGGGAGTACGGGGATTTCTCTTCCGATAAGCCTTCTTAGTTCTCCTGAATGCGGTGTTATAACAATTTCTTTCTCCCGCGAAAAATCCACAAGGACTTGATATTCCCCTTCAAAAGAATTAATAGCGTCTGCATCAACAACAATCGGGACCCGGCAGCGGGAGACAAAATCCTTAACAAATTCAACTGTTTCTTTCCCGGCAGTAAGTCCAGGCCCTATAGCGACAGCATCATATCCGACATCTTCCGTTACTGCTCCCAAGGCTTCCTTTGAGATAGAACCCGTTTCAGTTTCAGGCAGTGAAACGAAAATTATTTCCGGCGCCGCCGATTGGATTGTATTACGAATCGATTCAGGGCCGGCCAGATAGACTATCCCACATCCAGTCTTAAGGGCCGACAGGGCGGCAAGTTGAGCCGCCCCCGAGTATTTTTTGCTCCCCGCTATAACAAGCAGAGATCCGCACGCAAATTTATGAGCCTCCGGCGGACGCAGAGGAAAATCAGCTATGGCACAAGGAGAATCAAGCATATGAACCTTCAGCCCCTTTGCTTCCAGTACACTATAAGGCACTCCTATATCAACTATATCCATTCTTCCCGCATATTTTTTCCCCGGGTAAAACAAGGTTCCGAATTTCGGCAGCGCCATTGTTACAGTTAAATCAGCCCTTACAGCTGTTCCCATAACCTCGGCTGTTGTTCCATTGATTCCCGAGGGAATATCTACAGAAAGAACGGGCAATTGGGAACTATTTATCAATTCAATAAGCTCGGCATAATTATCCCTCACCGGACTGCTTATCCCTGTACCCAGAAGCGCGTCGATAATCAG
>JAUXHZ010000014.1 GCA_030621255.1 Candidatus Latescibacterota bacterium | reverse complement strand
CAGTAACACATACTAGCTGGAGTGGCATAAAGGGTATATCCCGATAAGTGGGGTGGTCTAACTAGTGTATCTGGACTCCTCTGGCAATAGTTATTTATATTTTTCTTTGGCGAACAGGGAACTGACTGCAGTTGTATCTCCGGCCTCTGATTTTGGAGAGCTAATGTCTCCGGGCCAATATGGAACCCACGCGCGAGGAGCCAATCGATTGCACGGCCTTTTACTAGCCACGACAGTTATCGGCTTCGCCTCGCGCCGGTTCAGACCGGCTTGCCATCTTGTTCATTCCTCTATGCAATCAAAGGTGGATTAATTCATCCGGCCTCCTTTATAGATTCGAAACAACGGTCATTGGTCCATACAGCCCAGGCGATCCGGGCGAGTTTGTTAGCCAGAGCGACAGCAGCCTTATTGTGGCCTCTTGTGCGTTCGATCTCCAGAGCCCATAAGCGAAGGCGATCAGGGTTCTTTGATTTCTTTGAGGCCCAGAGCAGTTGATTATCGCTGTAAGTGGTTGTGGTGTAGAACTATACAGTCGAAAGACGCACCCTGCCAATAGGTTGAAGATTCTGCAAAATCGGGTTCTATTCCCTGATCTATTCCAGAATAGAGAACCTGGCGCTTTTTTGAACTGACACTCTCGTCCGCCGGTCCATTACGCTGATGGTGAGGTTGAATGTTCCGTGCCAGAGGTTGTCTGTGGCAATCTCGAGTCTCTGTATCTGTTTGGCCCCTTTGCCCTCTCTCTCAAATTTTGAGGAAATGGCTGTAAGTACATCTTCATATACAGGGCCCTTTCGCCTTTTACCCAGCGGAGTGATTTTATAATCTATTGAATAGAAAGAGATATCTTCACTGTTTGTATCAAGGCCATAGATTTCGAAGTAGAAAGTCAGAGGGTAGGGAATCCTGTACGCGTGAAGGGGGTGGGGGATAATCTGCAGGTCACCTCTTGTAAACTTTGCTTGATTATCAACTTCTCTGATCATTGAGGCCAATTGTATATCGCTCATCGCAAGACGGCTATCCATTGGATCTATTTTAACCGTTGTGTTGTAAACCCCACGGTGTTCTGAAACCGGATCTACTGCCTCCAGGCCGATTCTGTAGTAGCCGGGGTTGAGATTCAAGACGATTTGTCCCGGTAGATGGCTGGGCCCCCTGAATTTGTCGCCCCCGGATTGAATTACTCTTATTGTATCATTCCCGGAAGCTATTTTTTCCATATCCATATCTCTGACAAGGACGCTGAGGAGAGCCTCTCCTGTTAATTTCCCGCCTTTTTTTATAAAACGGATTTCGCTGGATGGTATTTCAAAGCTTACTGTTGTTTGGACAAGATTTGATGCATTCCGGTAGTTTATTATATCAAAGTAAAGTGGAAGAGTTTTTTGATTTACTTCGAATGAGTAAATTGTAGGATGCTCTTCAAGATACTTGTAGAAATTATTCCTCGATCTTATCATTTTCCGGTTTTCAATTGCCGCGATAAGGTCATTTGCCTTGCCGGCGCTTATATCCGGATTCGCTATGTAGCCGATATCATCCGGATTAAATTCAATAATGGCCCTCACTTCATTGGGTGTTGTATACATCAGTTCCTGAATACTCCTGAGACTGTAAAATTCTTTCATTCTCTGCAGTTTATCTGTTGTTTCTCTGGCGCTTTCTCCATAACGTTCAATAGCATAGATAAAGATTCCATTCAGGTTGAAATTCTGAAAGGGAATTAACATATCGAGTTTTTTATAATACCAGATTTCACCGGGAGGGGTCATTTTGTAGAATCCTATATCCCCCGGTATCTTTGTTCTGCTGGCGGGCATCCCGAAACGTATCAGGGTTTCCCCTCTTTTATCCCAGCCCGGCGGTTTCTCCATTCCAAAGAGTTTTTTAGCCAGGGTGACTCTTGCTTCATGTTCAATTTTCCGTTCGTTCTTTTTTGTTGTTGGTGTGGGGTCTTTATATAACCAGAATTCTTTTCTCCACTCAGTTCTGTTTATAGCGCCTTCTATAGAGAGGAATTGCTGCTTCTGGTATTTATTCAATAAATACTGGAGGCCGTAATAGATATCTTTCTCAAATGGGGACAGGGTTTTTATTAGGTCGTCTTCTCCCTTGAAATCCTCAGCGATTATGATATTTGCAGCAGAAAAGATTAGTATAATCGCGGCAACAATTATTTTAAGATTTTTCTGTTTCATTTTCTTGCCCCTTCTTTGCCATAATCATTTGTTTGCCTTATAGAGTAAAAATCCTCCCACTACGAGAAATATAACATTTCCCGCCCACGCGCCTATGAAGGGATGAACAACACCGCTTTTACCAAATGCCTGTCCCAGCCTTAGTATTCCATAGTAGGTAAAGCTGATAAGAAGTGTTAACCCAAACCCGGTTGCCATAGAAGGTTTCCTTTTGCTTGCTGATAGGGCTGTCCCTATGATAGTAAATAGCAGGGTTGTAAACGGGAAGCTGAATTTAAAATAAAGATCCACTTGGTATTTGTTAAAAGATCCGCCCTGGCGTTTAATTTTGTCGATATATTCTCTAAGCTGGACAAAATTCATTTCTTCAGGTTCCATTTCCTCCTTCGCCAGGTCTTTCGGTTTTATATCAAGTGTCGGCATCGGCAGGCGGCTGAAAGGTTTTGTTGTTTCCTCGCCGTTTGAGAACGATCTTGACACCCCTTCGATAAAAATCCACATTGTGCCGTCCCAGAATCCCTTCTCAGCGTCTATCCTGGTTTTCAGGCGGGGCCCGTCATTTTCTTGAATTATTACATTGGTGAGCACTTTCAGTTTAGTATCGTATTTCTCAGCGTAATATGTCACATTTTCTTTGCCTTGGTAGTGCAGGTTCTTTTTAAATCTCGAAGAACTTCTGGTTTTCTTTTTTTCGATATCAACGCGCATTATTTCTTCAGCTCTGTGGTTTGTGCGGGGAACAACAATTTCGCTGAACCCTATAGAGAAAACAGATATAAGCAGTGCTGACAGCAGTAACGGCGATGCTATTCTTACAAGTGGTGTGCCGGATGAGATAAGAGCCGTCAGTTCATTGTCGCGGGACATTTTCCCGAGTGAGAAGACTGTTCCGAGAAGAACGGCTACCGGGAGGATCAGCAGAATTATCCACGGTATTTCAAAAAAGTAATAAGAAATTATTTGGAAAATTGTAGCATTGTGATCTATAAAGGTGTCTATTTTTTCGTTGAAATCAATAGTTATATAGATAACTAGAAATGCCAACAGGCCCAGAAAGATATTTTTCCAGAATGATGAGAGAATATATTTATCATGAATTTTCATTGCTATTTTCCGGTTTGGGCCCATTAACAAGGTTTAGTCCGGATTGTAATATACTTTTTTATCTCCTTTGACGCCAGTGTTTCAAAGGGTTAATCTTTTTCCAGTTAATGGTTTTGGTTTCATGTACTACCAGATGAATAAGCCCGATTGATACAACACTGAAAATGATGTTAGGCAGCCACATCGCGAGCCACGGAGCTACATACTGCCTGTCAGCGAGTTTTTCTCCTCCAATTAAAAAAACGTAGTAGATTACAAAAAACAGAATACTGAATCCGACAGCTATTGTTATACCTTTTTTCCCTGACAATAGCGCCAGCGGCGCGCCGATAAGAACGAAGATAATACAACTGAAGGCGATAGAATATTTCTTATGTATTTCAACTTTATAGCGGGATATCTGTCTTCTTTTTGCCTCCATAACCTTTATTTCATTCCCCATTTTCCCCAGGGCTTTTTTGATTGACGTGATAGTCTGCGGCCTCTGCTTTATATCGGTCTCCGAATACGATCTAAGATCTTTTGCTGGCTTGGAAGGGGTAGTCGCGGTTGAGTCTAAAATTTGCGGTAAAGCGCGGGAAAAACTTTTTTCTATTGGGGTTAGCGCGGTTTTGTGCATTCGTTTCAGGCTTCGGTCAATTTCCGTGTTTATTTCTTTTATCCGGGCTTTCATCATAGCTATATTCATTTCTCTATCACTGCGGTGGCTGCGGTTTGTTCTGTTTAGATCTCTGGCAGAATCCTGAATATTCAGAGTATAATGCTCGAAATGAGTTATACGGTAAGTGGAAATATCATCCGGATTCGGCATTTTGTGAATTTCACCGTTTTCAAGTTCGAATTGAAGAAGATTTTTTGTTTTAACATATTTCATTTTCCCTTTTTCAGCGATTGTGATAACCGGAATCCCGTCTTTGGCAAGTTGAAATATCTGTATCCCCTTTATCACGCCGGTTTTATCATTTTTATGCTGAATAAGAAGTGTGTAGCCCTCTATTGATTCACAGAAAATATTTTCTTTGATTTTCATAGTTGGTTTCATTTTCCCGATGTCTATTATCAACCCCAGTAATTTGTGATTACTCTCCGGGAGTATATAATTATTGAAATAAACAAGCCCCCCCGTCAGGACGAGGGACGCCAGAAGCACAGGGATGATGATTCTGTATAGTGAAATGCCGTTCGATTTCATCGCGGTTATTTCATTATCAGAGGCTAATTGTCCAAATGCCATCAAGGTGGCGGGCATAACCGACATTGGTATAATTAATGCGAACATATGTCCCAGACTGAGTATAAAAAACTCGATCGCAACGAGGAAATCGATACCCTTTCCGATGAATAAATCGAGGTAACGGTACAGGAAATCCATTATGAAGATAAATGTAATAATTGAGAACCCGAATAGATATGGGGCAATATGATTTCTGAGTATATATTTGTCTATAGTACGCATTTTCATATTGTTACATGGCCCGGCAATAAGTTTAAAATATTGTTCCGTGAAAATTGGTGAAGGGGATTAGAAAGGATAGAACACCCCTTTTTCAATAATAAAATAAGTCCGCCGCTGGATGTCCATTTCCCACAGCACCGCGAGTTTATCGGTTGGTGAAGAGGGGGATATAGTGTATATTTTTGTGGACAGCACGGTGGAAATCTGTATTTATTTATGGACACTGTTTTTACCTGTTTCAAATGTAGGTATGTACGTAAAAAGTAATTACTGTGATTGTAATCTAACATAATTAGTTGTTTCTATATAGCTTTTTCTGGATCATTTTGCTTGAGAGTTGAAATTGATTCTAATCGATGAGTTTAGTTTCCCAGATCAAATAAAAAAGAGATTTGCCGCAGTGGGGGTTACTGCGCTTTTCCTCTTTTTGTTTTTACTATATGCGTCGGATCTTATGGGGCAATCGCTGAAAGTGGATTTGCTCGAAATGGACAGGAAAATGAAAGTCCGTTTTTACGAAATGGAAAATGGAGAATTGCCCCCTAATTATATGATGCTGGGACTCAGCCGGAGAGTATCATTTCTTGGTGAACTCCCCGAGCTCAGGAAACTTTACAGAGAATATGATATAGAGACAGGTTTGATTTATGATTTTCTTGTTTCGGGAGACTATCGGTTTCTTAAAAGGGAGAGTATGCAGCAGGGATTTTACTATTCTTCTCCAAGAGATATGAAGATTCCCGGTATGGAGATTAAGATCAAAACACTGGTTGAAAGAAGCGATGCTATAAGAAGGGTTATTTCTCGCGAGCTTTGGGTGGAAAATGTTCGATACGGTCTTGGTAAAAAAAGGGGAGAAAGTCATAAAGGTGGAATGCTCGATATTGACATTCCGATTAATCTTCCAAAACAGATCGAGTGGTTTATCGGCGAGGGTGAAGAAACAAATCTGTCCATTTCAGGGAGGGAACAAATTACAATCGGGGGTGATTCGAGGTGGTGCAGTAACTGCCCGCGGACAGAGGGTATGCCTGAACCCCAAAAATTCCCCGATCTTGATATGGAACAGAAATTGTCAGTTAATCTTCATGGTACTATCGGAGAGAAAATCAAAGTTGCGATAAACCATTCGAGCCAAGGCGGCGGATTGCAGTCTGTGAACCAGGTTCGCGTACATTATCAAGGGTTTGAAGATGATATCATAAAACTGATTGAAATGGGGGATACGGATTTAACCTTGAGCGGGGCACAGATGATCCGCTATTCAGGATCCGCGAAAGGGTTGTTCGGAGTAAAAGTGAAAGGGCAGGTTGGTCCGGTTGATTTAACTGTGATTGCCAGTAAGGAGAAAGGTGAAACCGCCTCAGGCACTTTTTCATCCGGCGGCGGGCAGAGCCAAAAGAATGTAATCGCGGATTATGCTTTTATAAAACGCCGTTTCTTCTATCTTGAAAATCCGGGTTCTAATTATACACATGTCGGCGAAGTTTATCCGAAAATTGACGCGACAGACAGCCTCGAAGTCTTTATTGAACTGAATGCCACTACTGAATGGACCGGGGACGAGCCGAGGTGTATCCTGAAGGCTTACCCGGATACGGGGAATGATGGGCTAGAGGACGACATAGCTAATTCAGCAGAGTATTGGGATGCCTGGTACAGGGTGTTAACCGAGGGAGAGGATTATCAGCTGATTCAGGATTATTCGAGCGATGGTGAAGGAATAAAGTATTTCGGGATCTATCTGCATCAGGCTCTTCCGGATAATAAGGCTCTGGCAGTCAGATATATAAATGATCAGGGAGTCACGATTGGTGATTATAATGCGAGCTTCGAGAACTATGGCGGAGATAAGCCGCCCGATGACCATTCTTCTTATTACGCTGAATTAATATGCCCGCGGAAAGACGATTTTAGCCCTTATGGTATGATCCAGTCGAAATTTCCCTCAACCTGGAATATGATGATGAGAAATATCTATGCGCTTAATATGAGCAACATCACGGTGGGAAGCCTGGATGTAAAAATTGAAGAAGTGGGAAAGATACAGGGAAACAAGGAAATTCATAAAGGAACGGCGCTCAGCTATCTGCAAATTTTTGGATTGGACCAATATGATGTGAGCGGCGATAAAAAGCCCGATAACAAAATTGATGATCGGCAGGGTGTTATAGATTACAGAAATGGGTTTTTAATGTTTCCGTGGTATGAACCGTTCAATACTCCGGGATTTGTGCTGAGCAGCTATTTGTCGGATTCAATGTCGGCTATTGTGGATACATCTCTCTCGCGGAATCACTCTATTTATGATGATCTGATAACCAGCAGCAACCCGGCGCCGCATTACTTCGATATAATAATAGAAGGTACAAGCGGGCAGAAAACGATTCAGCTTAGTGCTTTTAACATAATCGAGGGCAGTGAAGTTGTGAAGATAGGGGGTGTTAAATTTTCGAAGGGCACTGATTATACAATTGATTATATGTCAGGAATTGTTACCCTTAAAGGAGAGGCTCTCAGTACACTTCAGAGCGATCCCGGCGCGAAAATCAGTATTGACTATCAGAAAGAGCCATTGGTGGGAGGGGGAAAGAGTTCTTTACTCGGGGTTGGGGCGAATTATGAGATTTCCCCTGACGCGCGCCTGAACGCGATATTTCTTTACAATTCAAGCGGGGCGAGCAGATATAAGCCGAACCTGGATGATGAACCGAACAGGAATATGGCCGCTGATATCAATGGGAGTTTTGTTTTCAGGCCTTCATGGATGACTTCTCTTGCTAATTTGCTTCCAAGAGTGGATACGGATCAAGAAAGTCAATTAAATATTGGTGGGGAAGTGGCGCTCAGCATCCCGAATCCGAATACTAAAGGTGGCGCCTATATTGATAATATGGAAGGTATCGAAGATAGTGATCAGCTCACATTGATAAGAGCGCTATGGTATCCTGCTTCTCCTCCCCTTCGCGAACCGGATGATCAAAATGCCGCCTTCCCTGATCTTTCGGAAAACATGGAGTTTTATTGGTATAATCCGGCCACAACCGATGAACAGGAAGATTTTGTGACAAGCAAGAAAGATTTAAACCCGCAAATTGATGACAGGGAAAACACAAGAGAAACAACACTTTTTCTTAAAACGATTGACGCCGAATCTTTGGAAGATCCGTGGGGTGGCGTGATGTCCGGCTTTATGGGAGGATTGGATCTGTCGACAGCACAGTATCTGGAAATATGGGTCAATGATTTTACCACAGATTCAAATTTAAGAGGCGGAATCGTTCACATTGACTTCGGGGAGATAGATGAAGACTATTATTTACCCGGGGAAGACGAATTTGATGACGAGAATGAATTTGGTTGGACCGCAATGGAGAATGATTTTGGTTTCAGCGGGGACAACCTGAATTATACTTACCCCACTTCATTTGATAAATCCAATTATGACAGCGAAAGAGGTATTTATAGATGGATAAATTCACGTGTGCGAAATTCTGTTCATGATACCGAAGATCTCAACGGCAACGGTAGATTGGATGAGTATAATAATTATTATTCACTGGAGTTTAACCTTGCTGATTCAGCTATGATTGATGTCCGGAGGGATTTTCCGGGAATTGAAGGAAATAAGTCCTGGAGAATGTACCGTCTCGATCTTGGAAATGCCGAGCTTTTTGGGGTGGAACCGCGAATCGATGCGATTGACCAGATGAGGGTCTGGATCGAAAACGTGGACTCCGTTCAAGTGAACGGGGATCAGCACACGCTGGAAATTGCCGGGTTGAAGTTTGTCGGCAGTAAGTGGCGTTATGACAATATTCGTGATCTTGAAGGGAATATTCTGCCGAGCGCCAGTGTTCCCGAAATGAGGGTTAAGGCCGGAACAATGAATAACAAAGATAACCCTTCTTTATACAATTCTCCGTATGATGTTGAAGAGGAAGAAGGAATTGCCATCAAAGAGCAATCTCTTATTTTTGAAGTGGAGAATTTTGCGGACAGTACATCCTTTAGATTTTCAAAAAGATTTTATGGAAAGGGCAAGGACTTCGGGGCGTATGAGGGGATTGAGTTCTATTATCATCTGGAGGACAGGATAATAAATGATGACAATGATATGATGGAGTTTTTTCTCCAGATTGCCCATGACAGTTTGAATTATTATGAAATAGCAGTTCCTATTAATAATCTTACCCCCTTAGGCTGGAATCATGTTTTTGTGAATTTGAGTGATCTTACAAATCTGAAAATTGGCGCATCCGGTAATATTGTTGAAGAACAAATTCAGGACAGTCATTTTTCAGACAGAATATACTTGGGTAGATTATTGGGGAATCCATCGTTATTCAAGGTGCAGAATCTATATGTGGGGCTAAGAAACAAAACAGGCGGAATGATTCCTGAAGCAATATTCATGTTGAATGATATATCCTTAAACGATGTGCGAAAAGATATTGACTATGCGGCCAGGACCAGTTTGTCCGCTAATTTTGGCGGGGGCATTTTGTCTTTGAATGGAAATTGGGAAAGGACCGGTCCTGAATTCCGGTCTTTGCAGCAGAAGAGTGGAAGCGGAGTCGATAATACATCTTTTTCATTTTCGGGGAATACCAAATTTGAACATTTTCTTCCCACTGGAGGATTCAATCTTCCGCTTTTTTTTCGTTATAACAGCAGAATTTCAAAGCCTAAATATATGACTCAGAGTGATGTGGAGATTACTGACAGCTCTTTACGTGACAGTCTTGTAAGTATCTCACGTAGTTACGGATTTAATCTGAAACTAAGCAGGAGGGGTTCTTCAAATTTTGTCATGAAACATCTCTTTGATAATCTAAATATAGGCTACAATTATTCAAAGAAATCGAACTATTTGCCGACTGCAAGGGATACATCCTGGTCGATGAGCGGCACTATGGATTACGCGCTTCAGTTTGGAAAAAATCGAACAATTGATCTTTTTAACGGGATAAAATGGCGTTATTGGTTAAGTAACATAACAATAAATTCCAGCGCGAACAGAGGAATAGTGAATTCCTATTCCTTAAGAGAAGACGAGTTTATCAAGAGGCCTTCGAATTATAATTGCAAATGGTCCAATAACGTATCCATGGCTTATGATCCTTTTGAATCTGTAAAAATAGGTTATCGCAGAAGCGAGGACAGGGATATGGGCGTTGAGCATGATTTCCACGGAGTACCTATCGGAATACTGAGGAATTTCAACCAGAATTTATCGTTTGATTTCAGGCCGAGCAATAAAATTCCGATACTTTCCCAGTTCAATCCTTCATTTCAGTACAAGACGGGTTATGGAGAGAATATGAATGGTGTAAGGAAAATCGGTGATCCTGTGGGCACAAGGAATGTTAGTTCAAGTAGGGGCATAAATATCAATCTGAATGTTGATATCGGCGGTTACGCGGATGATATAAGGGGATACATCGAACATTTTAGCGGGCAGGAGAAAACGGAGGGAACTGTTGAATCGGAAAAGAAAAATAAGAAAAGAGAAAAGCTGGATTTCGGGATTTTGATTGACAGTAGGTATCGAAGAAAAGATTTCAGCCAAGAAGAAAAGATGCTTTTGCATGGAAATGAATATATTGAAATCGATTCGGTTTTGGATTACCTCAAGCTTATTCCGGAAACTCAGCGAAAACCGGAAAAGGGAGGCAAGAAGGAGGATGTATTTAGTGAAAAAGGTGTAGAAACAAAGGAGGCGGAAGCTGACACTGCCGGGGG
>JAUXHZ010000084.1 GCA_030621255.1 Candidatus Latescibacterota bacterium | reverse complement strand
CTTAGTCCCCCGGAAATAATCTTACAAATCCGCTTTTATCCACTCACCGCCCTGAACTTACCATTAACGTAGCTTATAAGCTCAACCCCGTCAAAGTTAATACTCCCACCGGTAATCAGCCCGCCGGCGGCGTGTTTGCAGACGACCCTGCCGATAAAGAGATCATGAACCCCTAACGGCTTAATTTCTAAAAGTTCACACTCTATATTCACAGGACATTCTTCAACAAGAGGCGCTGTGACCTTCTCCGCCGGAACAGCGGTAAGCCCGGCTTGCTCAAACTTGTCGCACTCTCTGCCTGATACCGTGCCGCAAACCTTAACTGCTTCGAGCAGGTCATAAGTTGGAATATTAACCGTAAAACAACCGCTTTCCTTTATCATACGGTGGGAATACCTCTCAGCTCTTATTGAGATATTTATTATCTCCGGATCAGAGCATCCGACTCCGCACCAAGCTATGGTAAGAAGATTATCTCCCAATTCATCATGCCGGCAGGCGACCAGCACAACAGGGACCGGAGCAAGTATAAACGAATCGGAAAACTCTTTTTTCTCTTCACTCATTGAGTATCCCCAGTGCTATATAATTTCGAGCTGCCGCAGTTAGCCGCACTTTGAATACCCGCATTCACGGCAGACGGCACAACCGCTTTCATGTTCCAATATTCCACCGCATTCCGGACAGGAGCCGGCCATCTTATTAAAAGACACCACCGTCTTTTCCACCCTCTCGTCCGCCGGAGTCCCATTCTCCTCTATATAACGTTCAAGGGCTTTTGCAATTGCATCACTGCAGGAAAGAATCATCCCTCCATCCTCCCATCCCGGGTTGGGACAGCGAATACCGCGAAGCTGTTTTACGATCTCAATAGGGTCAATACCCGCTCTTAATGACAGTGAAATAAGCCGGCTGATAGCCTCTGATTGTGAAGCGGAACATCCTCCCGCTTTTCCCATCTGGGAAAATAGTTCAAATGGACCATGCTCATCATGGTTAATCGTTACATAAAGGTTGCCGCAACCGGTTGTCATCTTCCATGTATTGCCGGTCGTAACCGCGGGCCTGGGCCTCGGAGCGATCGACCCGCCTCTCTCCCCGTTATCCCTCTTATTTTCATCCTCCTTTTGGCCTCTGTTGACAGAACCGATATTGAGAACCTGTTCCTCCCGGCTGCCGTCGCGGTAAATAGTAACTCCCTTGCATCCCAATTCATATGCCTGCCTATAGACCTTTTCGACATCATTCGTCTTGGCCGAATTCGGGAAATTGACGGTCTTTGATACCGCGTTGTCGGTGTATTTCTGAAAGGCCGATTGAATGCGGATATGCCATTCAGGACCGATATCATGCGCCGTGACAAATATCCTTTTCCATTCTTCAGGCACTTCATCAATACCCTGAACGGTCCCCTGGCTCGCGATCTTCTTCATAAGGTCTTCACTGTAGAAACCCTCTCTCTTCGCGATCTCTTTAAACATGGGGTTTACCTCAACCAGCTCATCATCGTCCATTACATTCCGTATATAGGCTATGGCGAAAACAGGTTCAACTCCGCTAGAACAACCGGCTATAATACTCAGTGTTCCCGTCGGAGCAATCGTAGTTACTGTCGCGTTGCGGATCTGTCCAGCCGGAAAGCCGGAGACTTCTTCATCGCTTCTGAAGTCCGGCTTGTCATAAACACTCCCCTTAAAGTTCGGGAACGCACCGCGTTCTTCAGCAAGCCGCGCGCTTGCCCCGCGCCCCTCCCGCTGGATAAATCCCATAATTTCCTCTGCCACTTCCAGTGCTTCTTCAGAGTTATAGGGTATCCCGAGAACAATAAGCATATCCGCGAATCCCATTACTCCCAATCCGATTTTCCGGTTGCCCATAGTCATCTCCCCGATAATTTTCAGGGGATAACGATTGACCTCAATTACATTATCGAGAAAACGCACGGCCCTGGCAGTTGTTTCTCCCAGTTTGTCAAAATCAATGCGGGGTTTGCCGTCAACAGATTTAACCATATGCGACAGATTAATAGACCCGAGGTTACATGATTCAAAAGGCAAAAGAGGTTGTTCTCCACAGGGATTAGTACTTTCTATTTCACCTACGTGCGGTGTTGGATTATCACGATTCATTCTGTCCAGAAAGACAATGCCGGGTTCGCCGTTTTTCCAGGCAAAATCAACTATCATTTTGAATACACTTCTCGCCGGTATAGAGTCAACAATCTTGCCGCTGTGAGGATTGATCAAATCGTAATCACAATCTTCTTCAACCGCCTTCATAAAGGTTTCCGTAGCCCCTACTGAAATATTGAAGTTGTTCAATTTATTGTTATTCTTTTTCGCCGTTATGAAATCAAGGATGTCCGGATGATCAACTCTCAAAATAGCCATATTCGCGCCGCGTCTTGTGCCGCCCTGCTTGACGGTTTCGGTCGCCGCGTCAAAAACATTCATAAAAGATATCGGGCCGCTTGAAACACCTTTTGTCGTATTTACTACATCATTTTTGGGCCGGATTCTTGAAAAGGAAAATCCCGTACCTCCACCACTCTTGTGGATAAGCGCTGTCTGTTTGATTGTTTCAAATATGCTCTGCATCGAATCATCTATGGGCAGAACGAAACAGGCCGAAAGCTGCTGCAGCTTTGCTCCCGCGTTCATTAATGTTGGTGAATTCGGCAGAAAATCAAGCGACGCCATCATATTGTAAAACTCATCTTCCCACTTGGCGGAACTATTTCCACTTCCAAATCCACTCTCGGCGGAAGCAATATTAGACGCTACACGTTCAAACATCGCTTGGGGATCTTCACTCAATTTACCATCAATATCTTTTTGAAAATAACGTTTTTCCAAAACGCGCAACGCATTCTCTCCTACGCGGGGTTTTATACGATTCCTCGACATCTTTACCTCCAAAAATGCAGTAACTTGTCCCGAATTATATCTATCTCACCACCTGAAATTGCGCAACATATTGTGGCAATAGAAAGATTACACCCAAGATGTTGTGGAGTCAACAAAGAAAATAAAAAAAATTACAACCCCTGGAAATGACAGCAGTTAGACTAAAACGGCGCCCCTCTTTCAACGATAATCAGGGTGAAGATACCACGCCAATCAAACGGAATTAATTATTTTTGTTAGAGTTTTTTAGCAATTACAGCAGTAATGTTATCTTTTCCCCCGGCCTTCAGAGCAAGTTTTATGAGCTGAGAGCAAACCTTTTCCGGTTCACATGACCTGACAGTGAAAACTATTTCTTCTTCAGAAATCATTGAAAAGAGTCCGTCCGAACATAAAAGAAGTGTGTCTCCCCCCTTACAGGGAATATCTCTCAGTAAGTCAATATCCACCTTTTTTCTTACACCTACCGACCTGGTCATAACTCTTCTTCTGGAAGAATTTGATTTGTCATCATCCAAATCAGCGGAATTCCGCAAATTGCCAACATAACTGTGATCTTTTGTAAGCCCCCTGGCACTATCGATATTTATCAAATACGCCCTGGAATCTCCAACGTGCGCGATGTTGATAGATTCATCAAATAGGGCAGCCGATGTACACGTGGTTCCGGCTTTAACCTCTATCCCTCCTCCCACATGCTCAAACACCCTGCGGTTCCCTTCCATGAAAGCAGAATGAAGATGCCCCATTGTATCCTTTCCTTCAACGGTAAAATAGGATTCTCCAACAGCATCGACCATAGTGCGGCTGGCTCTTCCACCTCTAAACAACCCTCCCATTCCATCAGCCACAACAAGGAGAATTCCCCTGCTCTTTATTAACTCTTCAGTTTCGGGCTCAAAGATACCGAAATAGTCTTCATTCCTTTCCTTAATTTTGCCGCGGTCAGTCGCCGCGGCCAAGATATAACCTCTGCTTTTTCTAACAAAGTTTTTCATATCAATTAAACTCTCTTGAGGTAAAGTATCCGTTTCTTTCCCGTACAAATCTGCTTAAATGATAATTGAAAATGATCAGAGCCCTTGCACCATACTCGATTAATTGCTATTTTTTACAATAGGATATACATTATCTCTCTTGTACGTCAATATATTTTGTGAAGGACATATAACAGCGGCCCTTTTCCTCAACAACATTGACAGAAAGGATTAAACCTTGAATGATTTATTGCTTCTCGAGAATCTGCTTAAAAACAAAACGGCTATAATATTTGATTTCGATAATATTGTTGTAGATTCTGAACCATACCACCTCAAGGCTTACGAAAAGACCTTCGCGGAGGAAGGACACAAGATAGACCGTGAAGAATACTGGGTTGAATGGACTTTCAACGGCGGAGGAGCCGAAGGGGAAATCGAAAGATACAATCTCGACCTCGACCCGGATTACATGAGAAGTAAAAAGGATCCTGTTTATTCAGGCTTCTGCAAAAACGGCAATATAAAAATATTTCCGGCCGCGTTAAAAATAATCAAGATTTTAAAGGAAAACAATTTCTCTCTTGCGATAGCTTCCGGCTCTTATCAGCATGACATTCTTTCTATCATAGAAACAAAGGGTATCGAAAAGAATTTTGCCGCTGTAATCGGTAAAGACATGGTTCTAAAGCCAAAACCACATCCGGCAACCTACTTGAAGGCATCATCCGAACTTGGAATAGAGCCATCTGAGTGTCTTGCTATCGAAGACGCGCAAAAAGGAATAATCAGTGCTCACGAAGCGGGAATGGAAGTGATAGCTGTAGAAACAGCTGTTACAAAAGGTTTTAATCTCCGGGATGCCGATCTTGTTGTATCTGATCTGGAGGAACTTCAACGATTATTGATTAATTTATTCGCGGGATTAAGGAAATAATTTCATAGGGGAAAAAGCCTGACGCTATTCCATTCTATTTTTGAGAGCGCCCCAGCTCGTCTTTTCAACAGCGATTATTTCTTTCGATACAGTAGTGTCGGTAGCTCCGCATTCAACAAAAGAATTTCTAATAACATCTCCGGAAACAGAAGTAACAGAAAATGCCGTATAATAAATAATTACACCATGATGAGGATCTACACGTGAAAACAGTTTCACTTCTCCGGGAGTACTCTGGATATCACCTACTAGTTCACCGTCGCCATAGCCTTCAGGGAAACGATCGACCGAGTAACGTATTATTGTGTGGTCGCCACCACCCGCAGTCCACATCAATTTCACCGTATTTGCTAAACCCTCTGAAGCCTCAAAATCGAGAACAGATAAATTCGGCTCTTCACATATTGGCTCCTGACAGGCATATAGATAGCTGTTTCCTACATAACCTCCATGATGCGGTGAAAATGCATAATGGGTCTCAGCGTACCGGTCCGTGGCAAACATTCCGCCGCTCAATCTATTCTCTACAATAGTCATCCAGACGGGATCATTGCTGCCGGAAGGAATAATGTAAGCGTATCCTATCAATGCGGGGCCGCAAAGCGGTGTTACGGTTTCAACATTGATATTCATCCGGTAAAAACCGGAATCGTCATCCTTTGAACTGCTGATTATGCTAAATCCGTTCTGAGGTAAAAAAGAAGCTATAGAATCACATGATTCAACTGCAAATTCAACCCCCATAATTCCATCGTGGGCGTTATAAAAATAAACCGGCACTTCAACAGGCGATTCGCCCGGCCCGAGAGTTCTGCTGCAAATCACATCCTCCGGCAACGCTGACACATCACCAAAATGAACGGTAATACGCACAAGATAGTCATACTGAAAATAGCCGGGAGGTAAATTTAGAGAGCCATAACATTGGGCATACAAATCCCCTGAATAAATTATCGAGAAAACGATAAATATTGCTAGTAAAAAAAAGACCTTTGTCCACTTCCGCATGTTGTTACTCCTCCGATGTACCTTTCTGAAACTACGAAAGCCCTAGAAGAACCCATAATCTTTTATATTATGCCATAGATAGCTAAAAATGTCAATCGTATTGGCAGCATCTCCGGGGATATATACGTTTTAG
>JAUXHZ010000234.1 GCA_030621255.1 Candidatus Latescibacterota bacterium | reverse complement strand
CCATATAACATCAAAACACCCAACGGCAATAGAAAGAGGCGAAGATTTGTTCTTAACTGCCCGCCCCTCTTCCGCAAGAGAAGAAGATAATCAAGAAGCAGAACAAGAGCAAGGAAAGTCCCGTCTATCCTCGTAAGAACAGTAAGCCCCAGAAGAAGCCCCAGAACAAAAAACCGCCCGCCCGGCGGATTCTTTAGATTCCGCAGTCTTGTCAGGTAATAGAAAATACAAACTGCTATCATGAATGAGGCAATAGCTGTCTCGAGGCCGTTTACGGTTTGCCGTGTAACAATGGGAGAGAACGCCCAAATCGCGGCGGCAGTAATTGAAGCTGTCCAACCAACATACAGCCTTGATATCCGATAAATAAAATAAGCTGTAAAGCATGTAAAAAGGGCCAAAAGAGATAGGGCAATATGAATCGGTAAAACTAGATTTTCGCCGGATATCATAAACGCGGGCACTAGAAGAAAAACATATAGCGGCTGGAATCCTGTTGTCGAGTTGACGCCGTCAAATGTAATCCCTCTGCCGGCGGCAATATTTTGAGCTATCTTAAACGCGTAGAAGCTGTCATCATAGAGATAATCGCTCCGCGAAAGCGTGGCAATGTCCTGCCACGCGATAACCATATGGAATATAAGTACCCCAAGCAGCACACAAATAGTCAGTGCCGCACGATGCTGTTTAAACATTTAGCCGCCAATTCTTTAGCAAAAGTTGCCTATATATATCCCTTTCATTTGAAACTGCTTGAGCGAATTATACACTAAATTCAGGCAATTGTCAATGTAATCGGGCAAACGTGTTGTGTAACACGGAATAAGCACCTGAAAAAGGTGATTTCCGGCAAAACCCCCGAAAGGCGCTAAATCCGCCAACGGAAAACTATCCGGACATCTGTTTCTCCGTTTGGCTCAAGAAGAATGAAGGGAACAGGGTCGTCGAGCCGTGTCACTGGCGAGATCCGTGCCGGGTAGCCTACATCAAGCCCCTCGTCCCAATGGTATTTCAATAATATTTTCTCCGGGGGTGGTTTCCCTGTCTCAGGAGTTATTATAACATGAAGCTCTCCATAGGACGCATGAACCTCAACCCCGCTTTCGGACGCGAAAGATGACTTATGAAGTAACTCCCTTAAAACAAAGTTTTTGGAGGCCCAGATAATTTTCATGTCCTTGAATTTATCAAAATACGCGTTACTTTCCCGAGTTGCCGTCAGAATCCAGTGGATATTATACAGTTTCATATAATCGCGCAATTTTTCAGGGTCCATTCTCTTCAGCGGAACCCCCATTGTTTGAAAGCTCGTAAAGTTAGTAAAATTGTGTTTTATAAACGCATTCGGGTAAAGACCTCCAATCTGTTCGACGCCTGTATACAAAGGAATGATCGATGCAAGATAACAATCCCCGTATATCCACGCGGGATCGTCTTCGATCATCAGCCGTCCTGAATTGTTTGTTTCCCGTTCGAGCGTTTCAAGCAATTTATCTACTTCCGGCGTAAATGTTGTGCTTAGAGTATGTTTGTAATACTCCCTTGATGAAATAAGAGCGAACACCGGGGAAGATAATAGAAGAATAATAACTACAGTGCTTTTTGCCGACAAAAAAAGACGCTGGGCGGGAAATATTTTTTTTGATTCTCTGATCAACACCGCGAACCCGGTGCCGGCAAGAGGCGCCATAAAAAGAAACGCCGGCACCAAAAACCTGCCCGGCTCCATCTGATCGAACACGGGCAAATATATACCAAAGCCGGCAATAATAAGAAGAACCGCGCTCGTTGCCGCGGGAGCGGCAGCTTCGACAAACCGTCTTTGCCTGAGAAGACGTACAAATCCAATGCCTGATAAAACAAGAAGAAAAAGCGCGGGGAAATTTCCCGGTTTAATAAGTACATCGGCAAGCCTGCCGAATCCCGCAATTTGGAAATATGATTCAGACGGGATTTTGATTTTTAAATATTGAAAAAAGGGGATAAGCCAAACAGCGTTGATTGCTACTACCAGAAAACACCAACCCGCCATCCTTGCCGACAGACCTTTTATCCACTTAAGATATGAGCGTTTTTGCGGAGAAAAAAACCGTTCGGCGATAAAAAGGGCAATAAACGAAACCGGCAAAAATACAACCGCTGTCGGATGAATAAAAAATGCCGTCGGTCCTAAAAGATAGAACCTCTTTGATGGTTCCTCCCTTAAGAATGACCTGAACAGCCCGACAAGATAAAAAGAAAGGTGTGAAACGAAAAGATAAGCAAACATTCCCGAGTAACGAAAATCTCCAACGTACGGCCTTCCCCAGTGCCAATAGGCAAGAAATAGAAGTAACGCGTAGATAGCCTCTTTAAATTCGTACCCCAAGCGCCGGCACCCGGAATAAACTGTGAAAACAATAAGGAGATAACCGAGAATAATAAATAATTTAAACGCTCTTGCCGTATCAACAAAACGAAGGAGTGAACACCAGAGTTCCGCGCCCTTTGTGTCAATGTCGAATATTGTTCCCCCCGGATATCCCCCCATAAAGTAGGGGTCATATGTGTGAAATTTGAAAGAATCCCGGAAAACCTCTTTCGCCCTTTCGACCTGATAAAAATGTACCGCATGGTCAAGCGTCACAACAGGGCGATTGTTGATCATCTCTTCGGGAGGAAAGAAAAAAAGTGTTCCTATAAGATGTGCTGCGAAAATGACGGCAATAACTGTTCTTTGGTTTTCTTTTAAAAATGCGCTCTTCCCAAACAACCGGATCATCGGCAAAAGAGCTAAAATTCCAGCCCCCGCGAGAAAAGCCGCTGCCGGAAATGTCACTCCGTCAACCCCAAAACTTTTCAATGTTCCGATAATTCCCAACCCGGCGGCACCTGTAAGGCTCCAGTAATCCCGCTTCCTAACTATTTTCGATTTATCTTCCCTTTTATCCATATTAAAAACAGCTTCTGCGTTCCTTGCCACCCTGTCCCGGAGGCCGGATCAGCCTAGGTCAAGCCTCTTCATTACACGGTAGATTGTACTGCGCGAGATGCCGAGTTCCCGTGCGGCAGCCGATTTGTTTCCTCCCATTGTTA
>JAUXHZ010000012.1 GCA_030621255.1 Candidatus Latescibacterota bacterium | reverse complement strand
CCTCTCGGCTAACCTCGCGGCTCCAATTCCAACTACACCCTGATGCCAGGACGCGGATGAAAAAACAAGCGCGTTTGGATTGCCCCTCTTCAGAAAAATATCCGCCAGATAATAAGCCTGTTCCGTTACACTTTTATCGAGATATTTTCTCTGCTTATTCTTTTCTTCAATTTCCCCCGCTTTTACAAAAGCCCCTTCCGGATCATTCTCAACCAAGAGGCTTACAACATCACGGGCACTGCCAATCCGACCAGGAGAATTAAGTCGGGGAATTATGGTAAAACAGATCTGCTTAGCAGTGAAATTCTCTTTGTCCAATCCCGATTTAGTTCTCAAAGCACCAAGTCCGGGCCTGGCCCACTTAGTCATAGCATCCAATCCCAGGGAAACAAAAATTCTGTTCTCATCACGAAGAGGCATGTAATCACCAAGAGTGCCCAAGGCGACAAGATCAAGATATTTCTCCGGTAAAAAATCAATTTCAAGGGATTTTGCCAAAGCTTGAACAAGTTTAAACGCGACACCGACTCCTGCAAGCTCAGTGAATGGGTATTTTTCCGATGGAAACTTTGGATTGATAAATGCGTCCGCGTTAATTCTGACGCTGATATCGTGATGATCAGTTACTAATACTTTCACTCCTTTTTCTAAAAGGAATGAAACAACTTCACTGTCGCTCGATCCGCAATCCACCGAGATAACCAGTTTTAAACCGTTTTGAACTCCTTTTTCCATAACTCTCATTGCCAGTCCATAACCGTCTGTCGCTCGCCTGGGAACAAAATAGAGAACGTTGGCTCCAGCTTCTCTTAGAAACTGATAAATAAGAGTGGTCCCGGTTATACCGTCCGCGTCAAAATCTCCATGTACAAGAATCAACTCCCTTTTACGAATTGCTTCAAGTACAAGTGAAACCGCTTTTTCCATTTCATTGAATTCAAAAGGATCATGCAGTTTATCAAAAGAGGGGTTAAGAAAATTATTTATTTTTTCCGCGCTGTCCAGGCCTCTGCATAGGAGCAAATGTACCTGGAGATCGGTTAGATTACACTCAGCCGACAGTTTTTTGATATTTGAACTGTCTATATTCTTTAATATCCACTCGGAGTTCTTCTCATTTTCGTTTCTTTTCACAAACGCACTCCTCAGAACCGGCAACGCATAACAAGAATCTCCGGTGGTAGAGTATAGCTATAAGCCGGATTCTGTTCCTATCTTTCACAAGATTGGATGTGATCATTTATCTTCGAATCTCCGTTACCGGGATTCTTCAGCAACCTACCCAAGAGTCAAACGAAGCGGGCAACTTCTCCTCTGCTATTTGGTCTTTCTCCGGATGGGGTTTACCAGCTATCGCCGTCACCGGCGATACTGGTGAGCTCTTACCTCACCTTTTCACCCTTACCCCTTAAAGAGGCGGTATATTTTCTGTGGCACTTTCCTTGAGTTGCCCCACTGGGAATTACCCAGCACCCCGCCCTGTGGAGTCCGGACTTTCCTCGAGTGAATTCACACCCGCGATCACACACTTATCTCTACCACCGGATAACCTTAGACAAATATCCCTTTCAATTGTAAATATAACTAAGTATCTCTAAAAGATCAAAGCTGATAAGGTGCAAATCCTAATCTTCCTTGCCGGCGATTATATCCCCCGCAAGTTTATCAGCTTCCTTATTCCTGGATCTGCAGATATGCTGATACTCACATTTTTCAAAGAGTAACTCCAGCTCCTTTACCTTTTGAGCCAGAATTTTTAGTTTATCATTTTTTATCCTGTACTCACCTGACAACTGCCTTACAACAAGCTGGCTATCAAGCTTGAAATATACTTTCTTTACACCAATATCTTTTGCCAGGGATAATCCCAAAATAAGCGCCTGATATTCAGCCACATTATTTGTAGCACTACCAAGCTTTTTTACTCTTGATGCAACCCTCATCCCAGAGGGAAGATACGCTACGGCCGCTGCCGAGGCGGGGCCGGGGTTTCCCTTCGAAGCCCCATCACAATAAATCTCAAGAAAAGCCGGCTTTCTGCAGGAGAGATCAGAAAGGGCCTTTTGAGTTTTTTCTGAATCAATATTAAGTCCGATAATAGATTCATTAATGCTGTCAGCCAATTCAAGCAATCTTCTTCTTGGCTCTTCTAGCGACCCGTATCCAGCTTTTTCAGCCGCTTCATTAAAATTTTTCCCCCCTGCAATCTGTATAATGAATTTCTTCAGTTTATTCATAGCTTTCAGCTTTTTTATTCTCCTGAAAATAAACAAGAATCCGCCCGCAAAATTCACACGTTATTATTTCGTTGTTTTTTCGAACTTCATGCGCCTTCTGGGGAGGAATCCTTGAAAAACAACCCTGACATACATCACCATAAGTATTCGCTCTCGCTGCATCATGTTTCGCGGCAAGAATTCTCTGATATTCTCTGCTGATTTTTTTCGATAAGTGCGGAAGTATTCTTAATTTTTCATCTTCAATAATATCAAGTTCTGCCCGACTTTTTTCAATATTCTTTTCCAGTTCTATTTTCTGTAACATCAATTTATCTTTTTTAACCTTAACCTCATCAGAGAAACGCGATAATTCCAGATTTTCCTTATCTATCATCTCAAGCACTCCAAGCATTCGCTCTTCATGAGTTTCAATTTTGGCGGCAAGATACTGCATCTCGTGTTCCCATGCCCGATAGGCCGCGTTGGTTTTTATATTATTCTCTTCGATTTTCTTTTTTTTAATTTTATCATTCTCACTTTTGATAACACTGTCCAAGTGTCGTTCTTCCTTCTCTATCTTTTTAAACGATTCTTCCTTCTCGTTTAATTTATCTTCCAATTCCAATATTTTCTCATCAATTTCCTTAATTTTTACAGGATTCCTGTGAAGAATATCCCTTTTTTCTTTTATCAACAGATCTTTATTCACAAGTTTTATAAGATATTCGATATCCTCCTTAACATTACTCATATTTATTCACCTTTCAACAAACCATAAAAAAACCTCCCGTAAGGAGGTGTAGATATTAAAAACCTGTAAGTCTTAGAGACTCGACAATAAAATATAATATTCTTTTTCTTTCCTATTATTCCGGTCGAATCTGACATACCTATAAATCCACTCTTCAAAACCTAAATGAAACATTCTACAAATATTGGGATGTCAGGTCAATATATTTTTTAAATATTTTTTTAATCATCTTTGTATTTTTATCCTGAAAGAAGCTCCATATTAATAGTGTACATTAATTATATGTTAATTCTTTTTCCAGGGAAGTTCCCTCACGGTCCAATTCCCACCCCCATCCACTGTTTTCATAACAATTGAATAACTATGCAAAATACCATCAATTACTTCCTCCCTCCCTCTTCCTGCAATCCAGCCGCAGTCATCATCAACAAAATAGATATCCCTCATATCAACTATTTTTTCATCTCCAGCGATAATTTCAATCCAATTGTTTCCCCCATCTACCGTTCTGATAATTTTATCATTACCCACCGCGAACCCAATCATTTCATTTTTGAAGAAGAATCGTCTAATCTCCACGTTTTCCAGTTGAGATAACCAGGTTTTACCACCGTCGTTTGTCTTTAAAAGAACCTCTCCCCCTCCCCAACCTGTATTTGCGTTTACGAAACAGATCGTAAAAACCCCTTTTAAAACTGACCAGTTTGTCCCTTCAATCGTTTCCCAACTCTTGCCGCTGTCTTTTGTTTCATACATAATTTCCGGATCAGATTCATTAAATCGGCTTCCAAGCAAAAAGGTCTGACTTGAATCAATTACACTCATACCCCACGCGTTACGCTCTTGAACAACAGGAATCCAGTTATTCTGCCAGTTTAAACCCCCATTATCAGTTCTATAGACTCCTTGATTTCCAAGTACAAACCCCAATAACTCATTAATAAATTTAACATCGTAGAAAACCTCACCGGGAAAACCGTTAAAGGGTACCGGCACCCATGTTATCCCCCCATTATCAGTTCTGTATATCCTTCCCTCTTTTCCAACAATCCAACCATAATTGCAGTTCATAAAATAGATACCCTTAAAATCAACGCTGTCAACTTTGCTTCCAATCCAATTCTCACCGCCGTCAGTTGTCCTGGCAACAGTGCCTTCCTGCCCGGCAATCCAGCCGCTATCCCGATCAATAAAAAATATGCTGTTAGCATTATACAATACATTTTCAACCTCGCTCGGATCTTCTTCAGGAATAGTCACATTATTTTCCGAGCATGAATGAATTTCAAAATAGATAAAGATTATTATCATAATTGCAAGAAGGATGTTTCTTGTTTTATTACTCATTGTCGCCTCCAAAGCTGCAATTTCAACATATCAAAGATGCAACATAAGATTAACCCTGAAATTGATTGCCTGAACCCATAACACGTTGCATATTATGCAGATAGCCAGATAGTATCCAATTTCAAGAACGATAAATATTACACGATATTGAAATTAGCAATCTTTAGACCAATCACGGTTTATCTTCGTTTGGGTAATAGAGTTAGAAAAAGGAGGAAATCTGGTGGGCCCAGCAGGATTTGAACCTGCGACCGACCGGTTATGAGCCGGGAGCTCTACCACTGAGCTATGGGCCCTTTATCTATTTCTAATTTGTTTAGCAGTCAATCTAACATTTGATAATTTATTAATCAACACTTTTGTAGGATTCGATCCCTTTCATAGATAATGACATTTGCTCCACACAAAACCCATTTTTTAATATTTACACATCGATATAACCCTGCAGTTTTCTGCTTCGGCTCGGATGAGTTAATTTGCGGAGAGCCTTTGCCTCAATCTGTCTTACTCTTTCCCGCGTTACCTTGAATATTTTACCGACTTCTTCAAGTGTTCTCGGCGTTCCGTCACCAAGTCCAAACCTCAATCTTATAACCTTTTCTTCTCTCGGAGTTAATGTCGCAAGAACTCTCGCGACTTGATCAGTCAACATAGAATGTGCCGCGCTTCTATCGGGTGATATCGATTCTTCGTCTTCAATAAAGTCACTCAACTTGCTGTCATCATCATCACCGACCGGACGATCGAGAGAAATCGGTTCTACACTTGCCTTCATAACACTTTTAACTTTCTGAATTGGATAATCCAGTTTTTTTGCTACTTCTTCAGCGGTCGGTGCACGGCCAAAAATCTGCAGAAGTTCACGCCTGGTCCTTGAAACCTTATTAATAGCTTCGATCATATGCACAGGAACTCTTATTGTTCTTGCCTGATCTGCTATCGATCTTGTAATTGCCTGCCTGATCCACCAGGTAGCATACGTGCTGAATTTATACCCTTTCCTGTAATTAAATTTCTCGACTGCCCGCATTAACCCGCTGTTACCTTCCTGAATAAGATCCAGAAATTCAAGCCCTCGATTAGTGTAACGCTTAGCAATTGAAATAACGAGCCTGACATTGGCTTCTATCATATTCTGTTTTGCCCTCTCAGCTCTTAATTCACCTTTGTTTATCTTTTTCACAACTGTCTTCAGCAATTCATAATCTGCATTTTTTTCTTTCTCTATCGTTCTTATTCTACGTCTTAGTTCCTGAATTTTCTTTTTGAAATCTTTGAGATTCGACAGTTCCCATTTAAGATTTTTCTGGAGTTCCTTTTTCTTGCTGCTTCTACCGCTTAGTATCTTGATCGCTGCGTTTAACTCGGTATAGTTCATACCTGCAAATCTTTCGTATTCTTCAATTTGTTTATAATCATTTTTTAACTGTTTGTAACAAAGTCTGATCTTATCGACAATTCTTTCAATCTGTTTCGGATGCAATTTTAACTTCTTGCTATTTCTCTTTAGTTCACCAATCGTTTCTTTCAGCTTATCGTTTGTTTTTTTGGTTTTTCCCTTACTTTCTTTCATATTTAAAAGGGTTTTTAACTCATCAACTTTCCTGCGGAGTTCAATTGTTTGTTTCATAACGGTGACATATTTGCCCATTTCCTTTTTGCCGACTAAATGCGGATGGAGTCCCCCTGTTTCCAGTTTGATCACGTTATCAAGCCGAATTTCTTCCTCTTCAAGTTTAATAACAAAACCTTGAATTTCATCTGTCATAAGAGGAAGTTCAAAAAGAGCGGACAAGATCATTTTGTTTCCAGATTCAATTTTTTTCGCTACCTTAATCTCTCCTTCCCTGTCAAGGAGAGGAACTTTTCCCATTTCCCGCAGGTACATACGTACCGGATCATCATATTTGACCCTGCTTTTCTGGATTCGGGTTGTTTTTTTAGTTTCTTTCTCTTTCCTTTTATTTTTTGCATGTATTTTAAGAACAGCCTTATCTTCGTTCTCAAAATATTCTATTTCTTCCTCACTTAACCTATCATAAAGTTTAACTATATTTTCCGGATTGATATCACTACTTAAAAATGAATCAATTTCATCATTGAGGATATACCCTTTTTCTTTGGAGATTATTTTTATCTTCTTGATTATTTCTTCATTATTATCTTTACTCATCAAAGTGATCACCCTCCTTGCAACCCAAGTTTTCCAAGCTCCCTTGCCACCTTTCGATACGCTTCAGCAATTTCAATCTCCTCGGCAGAATTTCCAGTTCCCGAGGCCGAGTGAAGCTGGTCAATCCTCTCCTTCATCATTACCATTTCCCGTCGGAGAGCCAAGCGTTTCAGCCAGAGCAATGTATCATCCAGCAATTTTTCAACCGGACCCGGCGGCAACTTCACAAACGCAATCTGCGTTGCCATCTCTGATAGTACGGGGTCCTTGAATCTCCCAAAAAACTCTGCGCTGTTCAGGTCTACTCCATCTTTAACTGCTCTCTTAAAATCCCGATAGTAATCCCTGAAAACTTCACCCTCAAGATCATCCTCCAGAAGATTATCAATAATCCTTTCTGCGTAACTCTTCTTTTTCAATCCAAAACTAAATAACAGTCTTTGATTCTCACTTACTTTATCATTAAACGAAGTTTCTATTTCTATCTTTTTCTTTCCTCGCTTTTTCGGCTTTATCCCTGCCCGAAGATCCTCTAAGGGAATTCTGAAGAGATCTGATATCTCCTGCAGGTACAATTCCCTGTCTACCCGGTCACGAACATGTGAAACAGAATCAATTAAGTGTTTAACAATCTTGCTTTTACGTGATCTCTGATCTATCCCTTTCCTGGAAACCTTGCTTAGATATAAAAAGTAATCGTCAGCAAATTCCAGTAACTCGCGAAAGGAATCCGCCCCAGCCTTCACTATGTAGCTATCCGGATCCTCACCCTGAGGCAAAACAGCAATCTTAACTGTAATGCTTTCTATTAGTAACTGGTCCGCTGACTTTACAGCCGCCAGCATACCTGCCCTGTCACCATCATTGATAATATAAACACGTTTTGCGTATCTTGCAAGTAATCGCGCCTGATCAGTTGTAAAAGAAGTTCCGCAAACAGCACAAACATTCCTGAAACCAGCTTTCCAGAGCATTAAAAAATCCATATAACCCTCAACCAATAATGCAGTTCTGGATTTGCGGATATATTTTTTAGATTGATTCAGCCCGTAAAGAATTTTTCCTTTTGAATAGACAGGACTTTCCGTAGTATTAAGATATTTAGGTTCCGACTTGTCGAGAACCCTTCCGGCAAAACCAACCATTCTATCCGATAGAGTATATATTGGATAAATTATTCTATTTCGAAAATAGTCCCGGTATCCACTCCCGCTCCTGCTTCGCATCACCAATCTTAATTTCGAAAGAATTTCTCTTGATAAACCAGCCTCAGATGCAGCTTTATATAAATTATCCCATCCTGAGGGTGCAAAACCGATATGAAATTCGTTAATCAAATTATCGTCTACCCCCCTCTTTTTGAGATATTCCAAGGCATCTTTGCTGCCGGCGGCTTCCGATAACATCCGTTTGTAATATTTCCCGACAAAATCGATTGCATTGTAATATGGATCAAGTTTCTTGCGGCCTTCTCCCTTTTTCATATACTTGTCAATATCAATTCCAAGGTTAGCCGCAAGTTTTCTTACAGCTTCCACAAAGCTGACACCTTCATATTCCATGAGAAAACTAAAAACATTTCCCCCTTTTCCACATCCAAAACAATGATAAATCTGTTTATCAGGGCTCACAACAAAGCTGGGGGTTTTTTCGCCGTGAAAGGGGCAAAGAGCCTTAAAATTGGTGCCGGTTCTCTTCAAATCAAGCACGGAGCCAATCAGATCAACAATATCGGTTCTATCACGAATATCATTTATTTTCTCTTCCGGAATCATCTACCTCAATCACCACCGGTATAAATTGCAATCCTCAACAAATATTAAAGAAAAGAACACTAACACAAGAAAGAAATGGTATAATTATTTTAACTCTACTATTGCAACACCATCCCCTCCAATCGCCGCTTCACCCGGATGAATATCCTTAACACGCGGATCATTTCTTAATTTATTATACACCGCACGTTTAAGTATCCCTTGTCCTATACCATGGATTATTCTTACACTGCTGAGCCCCTGAAGAACAGCCCGGTCAATGAGGTGGTCAGTCATTTCAAGCGCTTCAACCCTTTCAAGCCCCCTGATCATAATTTCAGGGTAAACCGGTTCCGCTGAAGCAATCCAATTGATCTTCCGCCTACTGCTTTTTCTTTCCTTTTCTTTTATTGGAAGAAGATCTTGCATACTTGTTTCCACCTTGATTCCGCCTTCAAGCTCCACAAACACCTTATCGGACTCGCTTACGGAAATCACCCTGGCTCCCTTATCCAAACTCACAATTTTCACCCACTGCCCCGGCTTTACTTCACCAGGCAAGATATATTGAAATTCTTCACTTTTTTTCACCTTTTCTTCGAGCAGTTGTTTTCTTTTCGCAATCTGGTCTTTAGCTCTTTTTATTGATTTTTTATCCGCCTGCGCTGTTCGAATATCATTCACAAGCTTTTCTATACCTGCTCTCGCTTCAGAAACAACCTTCAGGGCCTCACTCCTTGCTTCCCTCTTATATTTCTCCATATTTTTATTCAAATCATCAAGCTGTTTACCGTAATCCGCAGCCAGATCAGCCAATCTTTCCTGCTTAATTCTGGATTCACTTAAACTTTTTTCGAGCAGCTGCCGTTTCTCTTCCAGATAGGACAACAACCCTTCCAAATCGTGTGCTGAATTGTCAAGTTTGTTCCCCGCCGTTCTTACAAGATTTTCGCTTAAACCAAGCCGGCGTGCTGTTTCAAGGCCCCAGCTTCTTCCAGGCACACCAAACTTCATTTTGTACAATGGTTTTAAATTAACGGAATCAAACTCCAGAGTGGCGTTAATAACCCCGTTTTCTTCATGCGCCCAACCTTTTAAACCAGTAAAATGAGTAGTAACAACAACCCTGCCGCAAATATCCTTTAATTTTGCCAATACTGCCTCGGCGATTGCCTCCCCTTCTTCATGAGATGTTCCATCCCCTATCTCATCAATAATTACAATTGTGTTGCTGTCGGCAATACTTAATATCCTTTTTATTCGTAACACTCTTGACGAAAATGTACTGAGTGATTTCTTTATGGACTGATCATCACCTATATCAACAAGCACATTTTTATAATTTGGAATTGTCGTACCGGCCATAGCAGGAACCAGCAACCCTGAACGATCCATTAAAATAATCAGTCCTATCGTCTTAAGTACCACAGTCTTGCCGCCGGCATTGGGACCGGAAATTACTATAACCTTAAGATCTCTATCGGCCTCAAGATCAAGACCTACAATTTTGCCTATTCTGTTATCTTCTTCGAGTTGTCTCTGAAGCAGAGGGTGTCTTGCTCCTCTTAGAATCAATTGGCCATTTGAAGAATGCTTCGGTTTGCAGCTCTGAAACTGGTGCGCAAATCTTGCCAAAGCGTTTATAACATCAAACCGGCCCAAAATATTCTGGTTTTCCACAAGATTTTCACGGTTTCCATAAATATTATTGGTTACCTCTCTCAATATTCTGATTATCTCTTTCTTCTCATCCTGAAAAAGAGCTTCTAGCCTGTTGTTGTTTTCGACAAGTTCAAACGGTTCAATAAAAAGTGACGCGCCACTGCCACTTTCATGATGCACAATACCTTTTATATTAGAGGCGTTGTTTCTGGAAATGGATACTACATACCTGTTTCCACGTACAGTTACAAACTCCCGCCCATCTCCTTTACCCCTGTCATTCGCAAAATCAGCAAACTTTCTTCTCAGAGACTTCTGAACACTTCTGATTTCTCTTCGTAATTTGGAAAGGCTTTTACTGGCGCTGTCAACAACTTCGTAATCGTCTCCAATTATCGACAATATCTTGGCGGCAAGTTCTTCATGAATAATAAGTTTTCGTGAATAACGGTTAAGAAGATGAGAATTCTCTACGTTTTTAAGAAAATACTCCTTAACCCTTGCAACTTGATTCTCAGCTTTGGCGATTTGAACCATCTTTTTGTTTTCAACTATAGTTCCTTGAACGGCTATTTCTTTTAAAATATCTCTGCTATCTTTCCAGCCGGCAATCGGCAAGTCTTTACCGATCTCCTGAAGAGTTACTAATTCTACTATTTCATTCTGGTGCCGTTCGATTTCCTCCGTGGATTGCAGAGGTCTTATCGAATTTATTGTTTCCATTGCCTTTTCCGATTCCGCGTAACCGGCAATGATTTTAAGCACAGAGTCAAATTCCAGTTTTCCGGATGTGTGAAATAATTCTTCTTCCATGAGCGAAGTGTTCACAACTGCTTATTCCTTAGGTTTATTTTATTGAAATTATAATTGTAGAAGATCTGTTCCAGGGACCTTTTCTCTGATTTTCTTTTTCTTTTTATCATAACTGTTCTTTATTTCTTCAATCCTATTTTTATTTTTTTCCATTAAATGCTTTTTAGAACGCACAATTTTGTCAAAATCGAGTTCTTCATGTCCAATAGAAATTATCATGTCGAAAAGCACAGGCAATACCGGTTTAACCAAGGAGACAAGACGATCTTCTTCCAGATCTTTCTTGAAACTTTCCGAAACGGGAAGACTACTAATAACAACAAGAATCAGGCTAGTAATCAATACTCCTTTAATTGCTCCAAAGAAACCGCCCATAATTCTATCGAAAGGCCCCAGAATTGTCATATTAACTAACTTTTTTAACCACAGAGCAACAAAATTGAAGAGTATAATGGTTCCGGCAAAGAGGACTACCGCTGAAAGCAACAGACAAATATTATACGAAACGTTTATTTTGGACTCAAGAAAA
>JAUXHZ010000350.1 GCA_030621255.1 Candidatus Latescibacterota bacterium | reverse complement strand
ATAAAAGGCGCCGCTATTAAACACGGCGCCTTTATTATTTACCTCAATTATCGAAACACTCAAACTCTCCGAAGACTATTTTTTCCGCACTCTCCGGAAATCTTCGTAACCGATTGTCTAATTGTCACCATCCCCCGGCATTAAAGCCCAATTTTCATAAAGTTTCCAGCGCCTGTCTATTTCCTTCTGAGCTTTTTTAAGCAGTTCTGCCGCTATCGCTGGGTTCGATTTCGTTAATGCTTTATACCTATTTTCATTATAGATATATTCCTCAAGAGGGATGCTTGGAGCCTTTGAGTCGAGTTGGAACGGATTTTTCCCTTCCGCGATTAAATCCGGGTTAAACCTGACAAGCGGCCAGGCTCCTGATTTTACGGCTGCTTTTTGCTGGTCCGGACCATTTATCAGATTGTACCCCTGCCCGATGCAGTGAGAATAAGCTATAATCAATGACGGCCCGTTATAGCTTTCAGCTTCGAGGAAGGCCTTTATCGTCTGGTTCTCGTTTGAACCCATTGCCACTCTGGCAACATAAACATTCCCATAGATCATTGCCATCATCGCGAGATCTTTTTTGGGAGTTCTCTTTCCCCCAGCCGCGAATTTGGCTATTGCTCCCATAGGTGTCGCCTTTGACATCTGGCCGCCTGTATTTGAATATGTTTCCGTGTCAAGCACCAGAATATTTACATCCCGCTGCTGGGCTATTACGTGATCAAGCCCCCCATAACCAATATCATACGCCCAGCCATCACCACCAAGAATCCACACACTTTTTTTCGCCAGCACGTCGGCAAGCCCGAGAAGATCCTTTGCGTCGGTTGATTCTACTGCTTTCAACTTCGCCTTCAGTTCCTCAATATTCTTCCTCTGTTTTCTTATCCCTGACTCTGTTGACTGATCACATTCTTTGAGCTTACTGACAAGTTCTTCTCCAATTGCGGGAGAAAGTTTATCTAGAAGTTCGACGGCATATTCCTTCTGCTTATCAAGAGCGAGGCGCATACCAAATCCAAATTCCGCGTTATCTTCAAAGAGTGAATTGTTCCAGGCGGGCCCCCTACCTTCGCTGTTAAAAGTATAGGGGGTCGCCGGCAGGTTTCCTCCATATATCGAACTGCAGCCGGTGGCGTTTCCAATTAGAGCCCTATCGCCAAACAACTGGCTTAAGAGTTTGACGTAGGGTGTTTCCCCGCATCCCGCACAAGCACCGGAGAATTCAAACAAGGGTTCAAGAAACTGGATTCCTCTTGTTGCGTTCTGTTTTACTTTATCCCTGTCGATGTAAGGAATATCCAGGAAAAACTCCCAGTTTTCTTTTTCCGGTTTTCTCAGGGGAAGCTGAAGTTCCATATTTATTGCTTTCTTTTCGGGATCCGTCTTGCTTTTGGCGGGACAACCCTTCACACACTGCCCGCAACCGGCGCAATCCTCAGGAGCAACCTGGATTGTGTATTTCATACCCTTGTATTCTTTAGCGGATGCCTCTATCGATTTAAATGTTGAGGGAGCGGATGAAAGAAGCTCGGGATCGTAGACCTTCGATCTAATCGCAGCATGAGGACAAACAAAAATACATTTGCCGCACTGAATACATGCATCGGGATCCCATACCGGTATCTCAAGCGCGATATTCCTCTTTTCCCACTTTGTCGTACCGCTGGGAAAGGTTCCATCCGGATCGAACGCACTTGAAGGCAGATCATCTCCCTCCTTGGCAATCAT
>JAUXHZ010000200.1 GCA_030621255.1 Candidatus Latescibacterota bacterium | reverse complement strand
GGAGAAAGTTCGCCATCAGAACAATTTGAATGTGTATGAAGATCACAGAACAGGTTATCTTTTTTCATTATGATTTGGTCTCAAGCAATACTTTTGATTTTTTTCATCTTCTCTGAAATATCACGGAAAGTGATATCAACGATATAAACTTCTTCGAAATGCTCCCGGGCCTTTTCAAGATCATTTAGGGCTTCATAGGCAAGCCCGAGATTATAATGGATTCCGAGATTTTCATCTCCTGCCTTGCCGCCAATTCCCACTCCCCTTTCAAGTTGTTTCACAGCGAGATGGAAATCCTTCTTCAGTATAAAACAATGTCCGATCATCTCAAGACTCCGCAATCTAAACTCAGGTGAGCGGAAAGATATTTGTAATTCCTTTATGGCGTCATTCAAAAGATCCATCTCAATATATGCCATTCCCAAATCATAGTGGCTCTTGAAATCATTCTTTTCAACATCACTTGTTATCTGCTTAGCGAAATCCGTTTCATCTTCATCGTCTAATCCGGTTAGATCGGACAAATCTTCGAAAGACTCCTGATCCTCGCCTTGCTCCTCTTCAAAGAAGTCCGGAGATTCGGCTTCTCCACCCGTATTCAAACTATCCTGATCATCAAGTTCAGGGGGAAGAAAAGGCTCTTCTATTACTTGCGGTGATTGTGAAGATGATTCTTCATCACCGTTCTGAATATCAATGCCTGATTGTAAATTTTTTTGGCGGTTTATAAAATCAGTTTTCGTTTCTTTATTACCTAAATCAAATTTTCCGCTTTCGATCTCATCCTGTCCGCCGTCATTAGGATGAGAATGCTGCGGTGAGACTTTCAGAAGATCCTCGGTCCCCACTACGGTTTCTGAAACCAGGTCGCTGATCTCCATTTCATCATCGGCTTTCGGAGAATCATCCACCTTTATCGAATCAAGCACCCTGTCAATCTTCTCGCACTCTTCCTCGGAAAGTGATGACTTCAGCCTCTCCATTCGTTCTTTATAAAATTTGAGTGTTTCGCTATCCACATTTTCACAATTATTCTTTATCAGTTGGGCGTTAACCTGGGAAGCTCTGGAATTAATTCCGAGCGCTTCGAAAACATCAACAGCTTTTGAAACAATTTCCGGATATTTCTCAATTGATTCCAGAATAACCTCTATCCGTTCCTCGGTTCCTTGTACAAGCAAATTGCTGTCGTCCAAAAGCAGTTCCATATATTTGGAAAAATATTCTGCCGCCTCATTCAAAAAATACTGTTTGGTTTTAAGCTCGCCAAGCTTGAATATTGTAATTAATCTTCCGGGGGCAATCCTTAGTATTTTTTTGCATACAGCCACGGCGTTATTATACAGGGCAATCTTTTCATAATTTTCCAGGGCGCTCTCAAAAGACGAAACAGCCTTAATCCGGTCCCCGGCTCTGAGATATATATCTCCCAGTTCGTTGGATAGATTCGGATTACCGGCTTGTCCTAACAAAAGCTTTTTATATAGATCGATAGCTTTATCCAGCTTGCCCTTCTTCAGCAAATCCTGTGCTTTACGTCTCAGTTTGTTCGACTTGCTCAAAACCCGACCTCACTCCTGCTTTTATAGTCTTCCATTTCCCATATAATATTACCTTCTTTAATCACAATAACAGAATGGTCCGTTCCAGCTCTGGAAGGTATCTCACGAAAATCTTCAACATCGTATACTACTATATCTGCTTTCTTTCCTTTTTCTAAAGAACCGATTTCTTCCTGCATACCTATAGAGTAAGCGGCATTTATAGTCGCGGCATTAATCGCTTCAGAGGGCAAAAGGCCCATTTGAGAACAGGCGATTGAAATTGCCAGCGGCATCGATAATGAAGGGGAGCTTCCCGGATTAAAATCGGTGGCAAGCGCTATGGCAACTCCCGCTGAAACCATCTTTCTGGCAGGCGCGAAGTGTTTTGAGGCAAGCCCGAAACTTGTACCGGGTAAAAGTACGCCTATTGTATCACTTTTCGACAAGGATTCAATTCCCGTCTCTGTAATTTTTGTCAGATGATCAACGGAAACAGCACCGAGTTCAACGGCCAGTTCAGTTCCGCCAATGGCGAATATTTCATCCGCGTGGACTTTGAGCCCAAAACCATATTCCTTTCCAGCAGTCAGGATTTGTCTCGTTTCATCAAGATCGAAAACATCTTTTTCACAAAACACATCTATGTATTTAACCCCGCCCAATCTTGCCACTTCCGGAATTACTTCATCTATCAGGAATTTTACATATTCACCTTTACCCGCAAATTCGGGAGGCTTCTGATGAGCCCCCATGAATGTGGAAACAATATCGAGAGGCATATCTTCATCAAGTCGTGAAATCACCCTGAGCATCTTCAATTCATTTTCCAGGTCGAGTCCATAACCGCTTTTAATCTCAACCGCAGTGACACCGGTTCTTATCATTTTCAAAAGACGCCGGCGGCTTATTTCATAGAGTTCTTCTTCCCCCATTCTCCGTAACGCTTCAACCGTTCTCTTGATACCTCCACCACGTTTTTCAATTTCGAGGTAGCTGTCCCCCCGAATCCTCGCCTCATATTCATCTGCTCTGTACCCAGGGAAAACAACATGAGTATGCGAATCAACCCAGCCTGGCATTACGACTCTTCCCTCCACCTCAATAACCTTCGAAACAGATCTTTTCCCCACCTCTTTTTTAACAGCCTCAGCCGTACCGACGGCCAATATTCTGCCACCCGCTACCGCAATAGCGCCATCTTGTACAATACCAGCACACGACAGATTTTCTCCCCTTAGGGAGCCCTTTCCATCAGTCCGGCTGGTTATCATTTGACCGGCGCCAAGAAGCAGCAAATCAATTGTTTCCGGCAAGCGCCTCTCCTTGCAGAATGAAATAAACAGTAGTTAACTTAAGCAAAATGCACATTTTACAACGCGAAGTAAACAAGAGTGAAAACTACCTCAAAATTCAGTTACCCTTGCTATTTTTTAAGCATTGGGATGTTAATTCCCGCTTCCTCCGCCCTGTCAATAGCTATTTCATAGCCTGCGTCAGCATGTCTTGCAATCCCTGTGCCAGGGTCTCCACGCAGACAACGTTCAAGTTTTTTGCGGCCTTGATCTGTACCATCAGCGACTACCGCCAGTCCGGCATGAATTGAAAGCCCCATCCCAACGCCGCCTCCGTGATGAACAGAAACCCAAGCCGCTCCATTTACGGCATTGAGAAGGGCGTTTAGAATCGGCCAATCGGCTACCGCGTCACTTCCATCCTTCATACCTTCTGTCTCACGGTAAGGGGACGCGACAGATCCACTATCAAGGTGATCTCTTCCAATCACTATTGGAGCGCTTATCTCCCCACTGGCTACAAGGTCATTCATTGCCAGTCCAAGTTTTTCCCGTTCTCCATACGACAACCAGCAGATCCGGGCTGGAAGTCCCTGAAAAGCAACCATCTCACGCGCCATCTTTATCCATCGGCACAATGACTCATTCTCAGGGAAAAGCTCAAGCACCAGATCATCC
>JAUXHZ010000198.1 GCA_030621255.1 Candidatus Latescibacterota bacterium | reverse complement strand
GTTCTTGAAACATGCAGTTCTGAATTCATAGAGCTATACCGGAAATCGAAATTTATAATCAGCAAGGGACAGGGGAATTATGAATGGCTTTCCGAAGAGAAAGGCCTTATATTCTTTCTGCTGAAGGCAAAGTGCTGGGTTATTGCCGATGATATTGGTGTCAAAGAAGGAGATATTGTACTTAAAGGTATAAATATCTAGAGGAACAAGCGTGGTAATCGACCATTCAAGAACATATAGAGATAGATCGATCAAAAACTTTCCGCACAGACAGCGGTTGCGTCATATTTACACTGTCATCGAAGAAGAAGGATTAAAGAATCGCCGGGAGATAAGATATGCGGACATGGGATGCAGTAATGGATATTTAACCAATCTCATGGCCGATTTTTTGAAACCGGCTGAGGTTTACGGCTTTGATCACTCGACTAATTTCGAAATCGCAAAGGACAGGTACCCATTATTTAATTTTTTGTTTATAGAGCTGAATGAGCCCGCTGATGTTGGAAAGTTTGATTTCGTTACCTGTTTTGAAACACTAGAGCACATCGGAAATTGCGTGACGGCATTAGAGAATTTAATAGGCAGCACAAAGGAGGGCGGGATTTTATTAATAACAGCTCCGATCGAAATTGGGGTTAGAGGAATTTTGAAATTTATTGTAAAGACTCTCCTTTACCGTTACAAGCTTGATGAGTTGCCTGGCCGGGTGTCATATTTTAAATATCTGATTTCGCTGCTGCTGCGTAGAGATATGAGCAAATTCAGAGATGAGAGGTCTAGCTGGAGTACACACTTTGGATTTGATTATCGATTAATCGATAAATTTCTAAAATCAAATAGAATCTGCTACAGTGCTGTGAACAAGATGACAACACGTTTTTATGTTATAAAACCGTGAAATGGATAGCCATTTTATGTTATCGTTCAATTTGTTATGGAAAAGTGAGAGTTAATGTGTAACGATTGCATAAATTTAATAACAGAAGGAGGTAGATAATGGATCTTCGCGTAAAGATAACAACAGCAAGTATTTGTGCTGTAATAATTTTACTTTGCTCGCTGCCTTGCAGCGCTGGTAAGAATACGCGGCAGCCGTCCTGGATGGAGGGAAGTGTGATGAAACTTGAAGAGGAGCTTGTCTCAAAGTATGGAGAGGGACAGAGAGACGCGATAAAGAGAGGGCTTGCTCAGGTAAGCGAATTATGGACCCAAGAGGATGGGGATTCAGGTGTACTGGCAAAATTTGTTCTTGAGAATTACGCAGGTGAACCTGCCGTGCGGGATGCTATGTTCAATCGGTTTGAGTTTCTTTTTGAGCAGGTAGAAGGGCATATGAATCAGATTACCCTGGCCTTCCGGTCTCAGGCTGATCTTGAACTTGGCCCCCTTTATCCTTTTGATCTTGCGTTTGCCGGATACAACCCCGGTTCACATATCCTGGAGGATTTTTTCAAGAATAAACTCGCTTTTGTTGTCCTTCTGAATTTTCCTCTTACGACTCTGGAGGAGCGCCTGGAAAAGGGCTCGGATTGGACAAGACGCCAGTGGGCAGAGGTTAGATTGGCTCAAAAATTCTCAAAGAGGATACCAGCTAGGGTACAGTTGGCCATAGGTGAAGCTGGTGGAGAATCTGACAATTATATCGCAGGCTATAATATCTGGATGCACCATCTTATAAACAAGGATGGCGAAAGGTTGTTTCCTCCAAAAATGAGGCTTCTTTCACACTGGAATTTGAGAGACGAAATAAAGGCAAATTATGAAGATAAGGAAAAGGGGTTTGATAAGCAGAGGATGATTCAGCTGGTGATGGAGAGGATAGTTGATCAGACGATACCGGAAATAGTTATTGATGAACCGCATGTTGACTGGAATCCTTATACAAACGAGGTAAGCAAAGCGAAGGTGAATGATTCAGATAAACCTTTTCCGGAAGATATGAAAGTGACAAATGCCCGTGAACCGGACACAAGGTACAGGATTCTGCTGAATACATTTAAAGCCGTAAGGATGGCTGATACATATTCACCGGCGGCCCCGACGCATATCGAGAGAAGCTTTAATGAAAGCCGCGAGATTCCTGAGAAACAAGCGAGGAAAATGCTGGTAGATATCGTTTCTTCCCCCCTCGTAAAGGATGTGGCTGAAATTATCAGGAAGCGCCTTGGGCGTTCTCTTGAGCCCTTTGATGTCTGGTATAATGGTTTTCGCTCGCAGGGAGATATCAATGAGAAAGAACTGAATAAAATAGTAAGAGAAAGGTATCCTACAGCAGAGGCATACGAAAACGATATTTCCAATATGCTCAAGAAATTGGATTTCACTCCTGAGCGGGCAAACTATCTCGCTGATAATATTGTGGTGGATAACGCGCGCGGTTCGGGACACGCTTGGGGCGCGGAGATGAGATCGGGTAAGGCTCATCTCAGAACCCGTGTTGGTAAGGAAGGTATGGATTACAAAGGTTTTAATATCGCTGTGCATGAAATGGGTCATAATGTTGAGCAGGTATTTTCTTTAAAGAATGTTGATTACACACTGCTTAAGGGAGTACCAAACACAGCTTTTACCGAGGCATTTGCTTTTACCTTTCAGGCAAAAGATCTCATGCTGCTCGGTGTTGGAGGTGAGATAAGCGAAGAGCAGGAAGCAATGAAGGTGCTGAATGATTTCTGGGGAACTTACGAAATCGCAGGTGTATCTTTGGTTGATATGCAAATCTGGCACTGGATGTATGATCATCCGGATGCAACAAAGGCGGAGCTCAGGAAGGCTGTGCTTAAAATTGCCGGGGATATATGGAATGAGTATTATGCCCCTCTATTCGGTAAAAAGGATGTATATCTTTTAGCGGTATATTCACATATCATACATTCATTTTTATACACACCCGATTATCCAATAGGGCACATGATAGCTCTTCAGATAAAACAGCAGATGAAAAAAGCGGGAGAAATCGGGCCTGAGTTTGAGCGTATGGCGGTAAAGGGACGTATAACGCCTGATCTCTGGATGAAAAATGCTACCGGTACGGCGGTTAGCGCTGATGCTATGCTGAAAGCCGCCCGTAAAGCTATCTCTGTTATTAAATAGTCGATACCTAGGATTTTTTAAACAATAGGAGGAAAAGATGGATAGTGCAACATTTACCATGCTTACGAGGATTATTCCGATAATAGGGGGACTCGGGATAATTATGGCATTAGCGACCTTTTTTAATATCAGAAAGAAACCTGCCGGCGATGAAGTGATGCAGAAGATAGCCGAAAAGATTCACAAAGGCGCTTTTGTTTTTCTTAAAAGGGAATACCAGATAATCTCCCTGTTTATCATTTTGGTGTTCGCGGTGCTTGCTTGGCTGCTCAGTATTCAAACAGCGCTTGCTTTTCTTTTTGGGGCGTTATGTTCTATGGGAGCTGGGCTTATCGGGATGGAGGCAGCTACAAGGAGCAGTGTCAGGGCATGTCAGGGAGCGAAAGATGGCGGTATTGGGAGGGCTCTGACGATAGCCTTCAGCGGCGGCTCTGTGATGGGGCTTATGGTAGCCGCTCTTGGTGTTGTCGGGCTCGGACTTTATTTTAT
>JAUXHZ010000248.1 GCA_030621255.1 Candidatus Latescibacterota bacterium | reverse complement strand
TTAAAATAATTCAAACGACAATCTGACATAATTGTTGTACTATGCCGCATTATTTATAAAAATTGGCTTTGTTCGCCGAGAACACTCCGATCACTCAATTCAAGTACAAATATTTTATTCTTTTGATAGATTCCTGCCGAGAGCTTTTTCCACATCAGTTATTTTGCCGGTTAGACGGCCGGTTGCGTCTTTTCGGTCATCAATGGTGATCGATGTCAGCACTCGAGGGGCAATATCCCTCATCCGGTTGTGACAATCCATTATAAGCGACATAACTTCTTCCTGAGTTCCTTCGACAGTGGTCTGCATCGCGCCCATCCGGTAGTCAAGGCCCGACTTGTCGATTAATGAGATAATTTGAGCGACATGTTCACTCAGGGCTTCACCAAGTCCGAGCGGCGCGACAGAAAAACTTGCCAGCATTTTTATTCTCCCTGTTTATGGTAAAAAAGAATGTTCTTTTCTTCTGGTATCTTGACTCTGGTTTAAAGTTAATATAGCATATAACTCTGACATGTGCATTATTCTGACGATTGAAATAGACGGATTTTAATTCCCAGCTCGATCGTTTATGACCGGGCAGCAGAGTTACTGATTTTGAATATTCATAACCAGAAAAGGAGACGAAATGTTTAGCAAAGAAACTTACAGGAATCGAAGGGATGAACTCAAAAAGAGAGTGGAATCAGGTATTATTCTTCTCCCCGGCAATAATGATTCTTCTATGAACTACAAAGATAACGCTTATCATTTCCGTCAGGACAGTTCTTTTCTATACTATTTCGGGCTTGATGAGCCCGGCCTTACAGGAATTATTGATATAGATAATAATGAAGAAATTATATTCGGCGATGATGTTGCCATTGAGGATATTATCTGGACGGGCCCTCTGCCGAAGCTTGCTGATAAAGCTGAAAAGGTAGATGTAGCTGTAACTAAACCGGTATCGGAATTAAAAAATTCAATCCGCGGTTATATTAAAGGGGGAAGACAAATTCTTTATCTGCCTCAATACCGCGCGGAAACAATTCTTAAGATTGAAGAATTAGCAGGAATTAATAATTCAAACATAAATGATTTCAGCTCTGACAAACTCACAAAGGCTGTTATTGCTCAACGGTCAATTAAAACGGATGAGGAAGTAGAAGAAATTGAAAAGGCGCTCGATATAAGCTATCAGATGTATGCCGCCGCTATGAGCTTGATTAAGCCCGGAATCTTTGAACATCAGATTTGCGGCAAGGTTCATGGAATTGTATTGGCCAACAACAGCCATCTGTCATTCCCCTTCATTTTCTCTGTTCACGGGGAAACACTTCATAACCATTCTCATAATAACCTTATGGAGGAGGGGGATCTCCTGCTTATGGATTCAGGCGCGGAATCTTCTTTACACTACGCGAGCGACATAACGAGGACGATGCCTGTCGGCGGTAAATTCACAAGTAAGCAGAAGGATATCTATAATATCGTACTAAAGGCGCAGCTCGACGCGATTGAGATGATGGGGCCGGGTGTTTTGAACAAGAGCTGCCATTTAAGGGCGGCAAAAACTATAGCGGAAAACCTCGGGCAGCTTGGGTTGATGAAAGGTAATCCCGACGATGCCGTAGAAGCCGGAGCACATGCTCTTTTTCTGCCTCACGGTTTAGGGCATATGATGGGGCTTGATGTTCATGATATGGAAAATTTGAATGAAAATCTGGTTGGATATGACAAATCGGTACAGAGGAGTAAGCAATTTGGGCTGAACGCCTTAAGGCTTGGCAAGGAACTACAGCCCGGGTTTGTGTTGACCGCGGAGCCCGGTATATATTTCATTCCGGAATTAATTGATCGCTGGAAGGCTGAAAATAAGCTGGAAGAGTTTGTTAATTATGATGAAGTTGAGAAATTCCGCGGGTTCGGCGGCATTCGGATTGAAGATGATATTTTGATAACCGGCAGCGGCCATAAAGTTCTTGGAAAACCTATAGCGAAGACTATTGAAGATGTTGAAGCCTGGTGCGCGAAGTAAAATATACCGGCGCTCAAAGATAAAGCTGTAACAAATATATATTCAGAGGTTACTTTTCTGTATAAAGCTCGATGATTTTTAATATTACTTCGACAGCTTTCTCCATTGCTCTTACGGGGACATATTCGAATCTGCTGTGGAAATTGTGTCCCCCGGCAAATATGTTGGGTGTTGGAAGTCCCATATAGGACAATCTGGCTCCGTCAGTACCTCCTCTGATAGGTACCTTGATCGGTTCTACTCCGACTTCGAGCATTGCCCTTTCTGCTGTTTCCACAATGTGCATAACAGGTTCGAGTTTTTCTTTCATATTAAGGTACTGTTCTTCGAGATGTACATTGACTGTTCCTTCTCCATACTTGTGGTTGAGAAAATCTCCGATCTTCCCGGCGAGTTCCTTTTTTGTTTTGAATTTCTCCATGTCATGGTCTCTTACGAGATAGAAGAGTTTGGTTTCCTCCACATCGCCGTTTACTTTTATAAGGTGAAAGAACCCCTCGGTTTTTTCCGTGTAGAAGGGTGTTTGATTCACAGGGAGCATCGAGTTGAATTCCATAGCTATAAGTGTGGAGTTGATCATTTTGTTCTTGGCATACCCCGGGTGTATATTGCGCCCCTTAATGGTTATTACAGCTTTCGCGGCATTGAAATTTTCGAACTCGAGTTCTCCAAGTTTTCCTCCATCAAGAGTATACGCGAAATCCGCCCCGAACTTTTTCACGTCGAAATGATCAGTTCCCTTTCCAATTTCTTCATCGGGGGTAAATCCTATCTTGATAGTACCGTGTTTGATGTCAGGGTTTTTAATAAGGTGTTCTAAAGCAGACATTATCTCCGCGATTCCGGCTTTGTCG
>JAUXHZ010000130.1 GCA_030621255.1 Candidatus Latescibacterota bacterium | reverse complement strand
TCTGTACTGAATCGCCTCGCCGATATGTACGGATAACACCGTTTCACTTCCCTCCAAGTCGGCGATTGTACGAGCGACTTGAACTATGTTTCTCCTGCTTCTGGCACTAAAAAGAAGTTTCTTCTGAGCGGAGGAAAGAAGATCCCCCGCCCCTTTATCCATCGGGCAGAATTTTTCAAGCATTGAAAGTGATATGTCGGCGTTTCTTCTTATACCCGGCAAGCCACTGTACCTCTTCCTCTGTATCGTGTATGAAGCGAGAACATTCTTTCTTATTTCAAAGGAAGTTTGCCTCGTGCCCCTGCTTCCCTCTTCAAGTCTTGCCGGTTCAACCGGCCTGACCATAATATGAATTGCAATACGATCCAGTATAGGCCCGGATATCCTTGAACGATATCTTCTTACCTGTGTGGGCGTACAACTACAACTTCCGGTTCCGCTTCCATAATAACCGCATGGGCACGGATTCATAGCGGCTATGAGCTGAAATTTGGCCGGAAATGTAACTGTCGCGCTTGCCCTTGAAATTTCAATTTTTCCATCTTCGATAGGCTGCCTTAAAGTCTCAATAACATTTCTGCGGAATTCGCTCAGCTCATCCAGAAAAAGGACCCCGTTGTGGGCTAGTGAAATCTCTCCGGGGCTTATATATCTTCCCCCTCCGACAAGACCTGCATCGCTTGCGGAATGATGGGGAGATCTGAAAGGCCTCTCAAAACTCAAAGCTTCCCCGTTAAGACGCCCTGTCACACTCAATATTCTGGCGTTTTCAAGGGCTTCATCCTCTTCAAATGGCGGGATTATACCAGGGAGCCTGTGTGCTAACATCGTTTTGCCCGACCCGGGCGGACCGACCATAAGGAGATTGTGCCCCCCGGCAGCCGCGATCTCCAGCGCCCTCTTGGCTGTCTCCTGACCTATAACCTGCGAATAATCCAGCTCATGCTCTTCTCTCTCCATTCCTTTAGGCCCGGGAGAATCTATCATCTTAAAATCCCCGCGCAATGCTCCCAGCGCTTCTCCAAGATCAGCGCACGGGGCAATCCTGATCCCTCTAATGGCCGCTGCTTCCTTGAAATTTACTTCAGGAAGAACAACACACCGGTAACCCATTTTCTTCGCGTTCCATACAATCGGCAGCACCCCTCTGACCGGTTTCAACGCGCCATCCAGAGCAAGTTCCCCAAGGAAGATAGTTTTTCCCCTAAGACGGCTGTATACCTGATCACTCGCGAGAATAATACCAACGGCTATAGGGAGATCAAATGCCGCTCCTTTTTTTTTTATATCCGCCGGAGCAAGATTTACTATTACCTTTTTTAGGGGAAACTTAAACCCACTGTTTCTGACAGCCGAGGTCACCCGTTCACGGCTCTCTCTTACCGCAGCATTCGGAAGACCTACAATTGTAAAGGAAGGAAGCCCCCTGGCAAGGTCTATCTCAACCATCACTTCGTACCCGTCAATCCCAACAACAGCACCTGATAGAATTCTGGAAATCATCCCAACCTCCCTCTCACATCAACCCTGAATTGCTCCCGATTCCTCATTAGCTTTTGCAACCATAATACTATTTTGTTAGCGCAGCGAGAGTCAAGATGTTTCTTGTGTGATTTAACAGTTCCCCCAAAACAAGAAGTTTCTTTAAACAAAGCGCTGGATCACCTTGTCTGCCCCTGTTACCACTGAAACCGCCTTTGTAAATTGACAACATATTTCAGCCCTGATATAGTTATAAATCACATAAAACTCTGACATACGGGAGTGTCGTACATGCTGACCGGAACTGAGGATTTTCAATTAGAAAAGCGTTCAAGAATATGATGAAAGTATCGATTCCCTATTTTATCTTTTTCATGATACTGCTGTTTTGTTCCACAGCATCCGCAAAAGATTCCGACAGGATTGTAACGCTCGAAGATATTCCTCTTTACTATGATATTTCATCAAGTATGGCTGACAGCGGATTCCCGGAAAACGATAGCCTTACAATCCTTCTCGACGGTTCGGTGATATCAAGAACTTCCTGCTCAGCGCTTACGGCGCGGGGGATTAACCTTGAAGTGACAGAGACCGGCAATCACAAACTTGAAATCACTAATGGTATTAAAACCATAACCCTCGAACTATTCACTATAAACGGGCTTCTCTCTATCATTCCCCCGATAATTGCCATTGTCTTCGCGCTTGTCTTCAGGCAAGTCATAATTGCTCTCTTCGCCGGCGTCTGGATCGGGTCCTTTATCCTCTCCGGATACAACCCGCTCTCTTCACTATTTAATATTATCAGCTATTACATCCCGCACACTCTTGCCGGTTCCGCCGAGGGAATTGACCATATTTCGATAATTATATTTACACTGCTTCTTGGAGGCATGGTCGGGATTACAACCCGGATGGGTGGAATGCGCGGAATAGTAAACACTCTTTCAAAACTCGCAACTACCCCTAAGCGCGGCCAGTTTACAGTCTGGCTTATGGGAATTGTGATCTTTTTCGATGATTATACAAACACACTTGTGGTTGGAAATTCAACTCGTCCCCTTACCGACAAGCTGAAAATATCAAGAGAGAAACTCTCATATATAGTGGATTCAACAGCGGCGCCTATCACATGCCTTGCCGTTATTACAAGTTGGATAGGTTTTCAGATATCGCTTCTCGGCCAGTCTTTCAACTCCATAGGTGTAGACAGAAATCCTCTAACAACATTCATAGCGTCTCTTCCATACAGTTTCTACCCGATTCTTACCCTTTTGTTCGTCCTTTTCCTGATATTCACTGGAAGAGATTATTCCCTTATGTACAAAGCGGAATCCAGAGCGAGAAAAACCGGAAAATTGAGCAGTGATACAGCTCAACCGGCTTCAACGATAGATTCTGAAAGTATTGCCATGGCGGAAAAGGCTCGCCCCCTCTTCGCCAACGGTATTATCCCGATAGCAACTGTCATCGTAGTTTCATTTATCGGCCTGGTCTGGTCTGGAAAAATATCCCTTGCCGAGGCGGGAGCAGTTTCAAACAGCATCTTTGAAGCAATCAAAGAATCGAATTCATTCACAGCCCTGTTATGGGGCTCTTTTTCCGGTTGTATTGTCGCTTCAACTCTCGCTCTGACACAGAGGCTTTTAACACTTAATGAAACAATGGAAGCCCTTATCAACGGCATCAAATCAATGATGCCGGCAATTTTTATACTCGTTCTCGCTTGGTGTATCGGCAAAATCTGCTCCGAGCTTCATACGGCAGACTACCTGGTTCACAATCTCTCTGAGGTTATATCCATACAATACCTTCCAATGGTTATCTTTCTTCTGGCAATGGGGATTTCATTTTCAACAGGAACATCGTGGGGAACTCTGTCTATTCTGACCCCCATAGTAATCCCCATGGTTTTTGGAACCGCTAAAATAGCCGGACTGGAAGGGACTGAATTTGATCATATACTTTTTTCCTCAATCGCCGCCATCCTCTCCGGGGCCATCTTCGGGGATCACTGTTCACCGATTTCGGATACGACAATCATGTCATCTATGGCCTCCGGCGCTGATCATGTGGACCACGTAAAAACCCAGCTTCCCTACGCTCTTACCGTAGGGGCGGCATCACTTGTAACCGGTTATCTGTTGGTTGCCCTGGGTGTTCCAATCGCGCTTTCTCTTGTTCTTTCTACCGGCACACTCTTTCTTGTTATAAGAATATTCGGTAAACGGACTGATTGATTTAAACTCAATAGAAATGTACTACGCGAATGGAAGGGCAAAAATATTATTCTTTTGGCCTGTTTGCGAGAAGGGGTTTTTTGCTCTCAGATTTTGCCTTATGTTGGAAAAAACGTCTGGTCAGCCTGAAAATGGTTTCGGGAAAACCTCCTCCAGACAGTCTTTTGTATATTTCTCTGTTCTTCGTTACCGTACCGCAAATATTACACTGGCAATTCTGCCAGATATCTGTTTCTCTAAGCGGGACATGAAGTGCCGCAGTACGAAACCACTGATACTCCGGAGAACGCCAAATCTCGGAGAATGATTTATTATTTATATTACCCAGTGTTATCCCTCCCACACATTGACAACACGGCGTAACAGATCCATCCATTAGAACACGTGAAAAGAACCAGCCGATATAACACGGCTGCCGATCATATAATGACCCCATCGTATCGTTTACATAATCATCCGGATCACCCCTTCGCCTATCAACAGCAAGAGACAAATAGTCATCCAATCCATAAAGAGAGACTCCCTTCGCGGAAGCGAGCCGGTTGAGTCCTTCCTGCATGCTTAACAGTTCATCCAAATGCTGCTCCGTGAGTTGCAATGTATCCTTTTTAGCGGGGTCAAATTCCAGTACCCCTTCCTCTTTCCGTATAAAGGGTTGTATCGGCTGGATGGCAATATCAGCACCATATTCTGCGGCAAGCTCTATAGCATTGCCAATATCCTGATAATTCTCACTGCATAGAACATACCCAATTATAATTGGAATTGATTTCGAATGAAGAAGATTAAATCCATCGAGTACGCGTTGCCAGTTCCCGGGAGAATCAACCGG
>JAUXHZ010000099.1 GCA_030621255.1 Candidatus Latescibacterota bacterium | reverse complement strand
TTTTCGGCGCAGAAAGCAGCTGTATATGATACAAGAAGCACAAAAAGCGCTGCCGAAAATACGGACACTTTAAGAAAAGCCTTCATCTTATCCTCCATTAACAAAAACAGTTCCCTCTCCATGCATCTCAAACGGCAAGAGGGGGACATCTCTCCAAAGGCAACTATCTATTCAGCCGCCGGGATGATAATTTTGAGCCACACCCCGGCTTGATATTTATTATAACCAATAGACAGGCAATAATTCCACAAAATTTTCCTTCTATCTCTCGTTTCTTTTTAGCCCGCTGCTACAATATATTTGAAACGGCAGCGAAGAGATAATATATTACAGATCGGGAGCTGCGCTGCAGCCCGCTCGAGTCTTGATAAAACAGAGAGTAAAAAAATGGCGATTTATAGTGACAAAGTCATAGATCATTTCATGAACCCCCGCAATGTCGGCGAACTCGAGGACCCCAATGGAATCGGCGAGGCTGGAGAAATTGTTTGCGGAGACATGACGATCTTTATGATCAAGGTAAAGAATGACCGTATAGAGGAAGTGCGTTTCAGGACAGTCGGCTGTGGCGCGGCAATTGCCGTTTCCAGCATGGTAAGCGAAATGGCCAAGGGGAAAACGCTGGATGAAGCCATGAAAATTACAAATATCCTGGTTGCTGATCAGCTTGAAGGGCTTCCTTCAAATAAAATGCATTGCTCGAACCTTGGCGCTGATGCCCTGCACAAGGCAATTGAAAACTACAGAGAAAAAAAGCCCCTCACAGCATATTCCGGGGAGATTAAATCGTTCACAGACGATAACAAAACTGCAAAATGCCCCTTTTGCGATAAACCCCTTATGGAAAAAACGTCATGTGATGAAATGGATGTTGTCGATGATTATTAAACAAATTCTCGATCTCAAAAAGAAAAAGGGTGTCAGCATCCTCGCGCACAATTATCAGTCTCCCGAGATTCAGGACGTCGCTGATCACTTGGGTGATTCTCTCGCCCTGAGCCGTCTGGCGCATCATCTTGACACTGATATAATAATCTTTTGCGGCGTGCTTTTTATGGCCGAAACTGCCGCGATCCTGTCGCCGGACAAGAAAATCATTATTCCCGATCCCGCCGCGGGGTGCCCTCTTGCGGACATGATTACACCTGACGCCCTTCGGCAGCTAAAGAAAAAACACCCCGGAGCAATTGTAGTAACATATGTTAACTCTACCGCTGAAGTTAAAGCGGAAACAGATATTTGCTGCACATCTGCAAACGCGCTGGAAGTGGTGAATTCAATACCGAATGATAAGGAAATCATTTTCGGTCCTGATAAAAATTTAGGCTCCTGGGTTGCTTCACAAGCAAAACGCGATCTTATCCTCTGGAACGGATTTTGCGTTGTCCACCAGCTATTTTCCATCGAAAAAATCAGGGAGTTAAGAAAAGCGTACCCAGGTTCTGTGGTTATGGTTCATCCCGAAGTCCCGCCCGAAATTGTAGCGGAATCTGATATAGTTGCCGGTACCGGAGGTATGATCCGTTTCGCGGGCGAAAGCGATGCAGACACCTTTATTGTAGGCACGGAAGTGAACATGACCTACCGGCTACAAACAATCTACCCGGAAAAGAATTTCATCCCGGCATCTTCAGGCGCTATATGCAGAAATATGGAGAAAATTACACCGGAAAAGCTTCTGCGTTCCCTTGACACTCTCAGCCCTGTTGTTACTGTTCCTGGTGATATCGCTGAAGCCGCCCGGAGCGCAATTGAAAAAATGGTCAAAATTTAATGCTGTTTCAGATAGCTTTTATTTTGTATGAATAACTCTTTTGTGATTTTCTTTCAGATTTTAAATAGTATGATATATATTGGCCGCAGTTGCTCCCGATAGAGTTTTCTTCCAGCTCCCCGATACTTATCACAACATCATATCCGGCGTTTTTCAATTTGTCTATACGGCCATATTTTCCCATTCCTGTTTTTAAATATGACGAGAGCTTGTTCTCTTGCACACGCTCCGTAGGATTGACCGGCGTGATCTTAATCAAATAGTTTTCCGGGTCAAAATATCCTCGCAGGATCTCCGCGTCCATCTTAGCCTCTTCAGTAAGCGCGAAATTTAATGTTATTTTTCTGTCCCCTTTTCTGAAAAACCTTTCTCCATACCTAGCTATTTTTTCTAACCCCCATTTTCCTGCAGGGACAAGCCAATCTCTCATTTTTGAGTCTGTCGTGTGGATGGAAAACTGAAGCTGAAACCTCCCCCTGTAAAATTCCTCCTTGATTCCGAGGAGTCTTTCAAAAAATTCTTCAGATCCGGAGGGGGCAATCGTCGATACCGCCGGCATAAGTCCCGGAGCATTATAACGCCCCGGCAATTCCAACAACACGTCAAGGACATTCGGGTTAAGCGCGGGCTCCCCCATGCGGGCGAATTGAATTTTAAATTTCTCCGCCGGAATCTTCATTTCCGGATATCGTTTTTTAATCATATAGTCAATCTGAAAAAGAATCTGTTCGGTGGATAACCGCCCGCCGTAGTCTCCGCCGGCGTCGCACATTCTACACCCGCAGGGACATCCAAACAGAGTGGACACTATTAACACCCACTTCTTCTCTCTGGGAACCGGGGGTTGTATTGACTCAACAAACTCTACGCGCCTTCCGTCAGCCGTTTCAGCAATATATACTATAGCAACATCTTCTCTGCCTGCACTCGATACAACTTTCATCCTTCCGAATCTATCCTTCCCGCGATTTTCATCGCCGCTTTCAACCCCTCGCCAACCGATATTGCTACCTGCCTATAACGCAGATTGCCGACATCGCCAACAAGGAAAAGCCGTTCTTCTGATTTAAGCAATCCCATTTTCTTTTCAACTCTTTCCGAAAGAAAACCAAGCCGGGCTCTTCGGCCTATCGCAAAGAAAAGATGATCCGCGACAATATCATTTTGGAGCCCAAACCCTTCCGGCAAATCTGCATTTGTGTTCTTATTTTTCATCAATTCCAAAACAAGTTCCCCGTTTTTAAAGTTTGTTTTTCCGATTTCAGCCTTTCTCAAATATGTTATTTTTCTATTGTTAAGAACTCTCTCGTAGAGAACCTTTATACACCTGGGGGCCTCGCTCCTTCCCAGAATCAGCACATCGTTTTCCGCTGAAAGGGTCACCGCGTAATCAAACGCCGCGTCTCCGGCTCCGATTATCACTATTCTCTTTCCGGATATGCCCATTATATCTTCCACACAGTAATGAATTCTTTTTTCGGCTTCCTTTGATATTACAACACCGCAATTCTCGCGGGGGATTGTTCCGGAAGCCAAAACCATATATTTCGTTTCCCGTTTTCCCGAATGTGAACCGACACAAAAAAGGCCTGAAGAATAGTCCGCTATCATAACTTCTTCCTCTAAAACGCGGATCCCGTGTCTCTTGAGCTGGTTTTCAAAATGTTCTGCCAGACGGCTGCCCTTGATTCCTTCGGGAAACCCCGGATAGTTTTCTATAAGATTAGCGCTCCGAAGAAGGCCTCCAACCCTTTCTTTTTCAAAAACAAGGGGATCGATACCGCAGCGCCTGAGCTGGATCGCCGCCGCTATTCCAGCCGGGCCGGCGCCGACAACTACTACTTCTTCCGGGGTTAAAGGGCTCAAGCTTCTTCCTCTTCCAGGGCATTTACTAAATCATCGACAAGCACCGGGGCGGCAACCCCGTGCGAAAGATTAAGAAACGCCGCCTTGTGAAAATCGATGTTATACGTTGCCGTACCATCCACGGGAAGGAGAACCTCAAACCCCCTCACAAAAGCGGATCTCGCGGTAGTTTCGCAACAAATATGAGTCATTACACCAACAATCACAATCCTTTTCATTCCTTTTCCCCGGAGCGCCTCTTCCAGGTCACTTTTATAGAAGGCGTCATACTGAGTTTTTTTTATGCTCAGGCCTGCATCTTTAAGCTGCCCGCATAATTCGCTTAAAGGATTTTCTTCAGTAATAAGTTCTCCCCACCACTTTTGCATCATCTCCGCGTCCTCAGTTGTATTGATGTGCCGGGTTAGAAAAACAGGCTTTCCGGCTTTTCTAAACCGCTCGGCCAGATATTCAATTCTTTTAATTACGGGAACCCCCGAAGGTATAAATGCATGGGAGTTTCTGTCGAGGAAATAACGCTGCATATCGAGTATCACGAGCGCTGTGTTCGCCAGGCTACCCTTCCATTCCCTCTTCAGGCCTCTCAGCTTAAGTTCATCAAGAATCGACCGCGATTCGGCCGAAATATTTTCTTCCGTAAAATATTTTTCCTTTATCAAGTCTTTTCTCACTCCGGCAACTTGGGAAGCTTGCCGATTCCGGCTTTTTTTGCTTCCCGAAGCATAAGTTCTTCTATTGCTTCCGATTTCCCCGCTTCTAGAGGAACAGGATTATAGGATTCTAAAAGCTCCGCGACCCTTTCCGAAGCCCTCTTCAAGATCTTTCCCTCACTAACATCCGCCCCCTTTTCCCCTATATCGCGATCTATAACCGCGTCGGGGAAATATGTTTCTTCTCGATACCACTTCAAGGTGCTTTTAAGGGACAGGAATCCCTTTTTCTTTATTCCCTCATCAATTATTTCCTTTGAATGGCCGGCCTCCCTAAATTTAATCCCCTCCCTGAATCTCCTTGCCATCATACAAACTTCATGATCCAACACAAGTTTTTCCATACTCTGGCAAGTCTGAAAGTTATGCATTCCCGGGCCTGAAACATTATTTACTCCGCTTAGCGCGGCAACGAGCGCGCTCATCGCCGTCTCCATGCCTGCCTGATAGTCAACTGTCTTTGAATCGCTTAGCGCCATATATGCGTGCGACGGCAGCCCGAGATCTTTCGCGATCTGAGCTCCCGCTCCATTTATCATCTGTGTTTCAACAGCCCCCATAGGAGTTGTTGCTTTCCTCATATCGAAAGAGGCCGGCGACCCTCCGTAAATAACCGGAGCGCCGGGCATTGCAAGCTGATTAATCACTATGCCGCTCAGATTTTCCGCGCAGTGTTGCGTGATCGTTCCAATCAATGTGACAGGAGAGGTGGCTCCGGCAAGAGGCATAGGGACAATCTGAGCGGGAATTCCCGCCTTCGCGCAATCGACAAGATTCCGTGCGGCCAACTCGCTCCAGAAGAGAGGAGATGTAGGACAACAGTCAAAAATCGCGATCGGTCTGGCCCTCAATTCTTTTTCTCCCCCCGCCACCACCCGCAGCATCTCCCGCATCGGTTCAAACCCATCCAGCCCAAAAATCCCCGTAACAACAGGCTTTCCGGAATATTTCAACGCTAAATAAAGCCTGTATCTATCTGCTATTGTCTCCGGAATATCGCCGGGCACAAGTGCTGT
>JAUXHZ010000351.1 GCA_030621255.1 Candidatus Latescibacterota bacterium | reverse complement strand
GGCCAATCTTCATCAGCAGTCTATAATTATAGGCAAGAGAAAAAAGAGTAAGAAAAAACACGGTTGAAGATGAAAAGATTTTGACACTTTTCATTAACTGGAATACACTTCAACAAGGTGAGGAAGTTTAGAAAAAGGGGTGTTATGAAATCGGAATTCTTTAATGCTTTTTCACAGATAGTACGCGTAAAGAGAATTGACAAAGATGTGCTCATTGAGACCGTCAAAACCAGTCTTATTTCAGCGGCGAGACGTAAATATGGGATCGATGCGGATATTAGGGTGGAAATTGATGAAACGAAGGGCACCCTGGAAATTTGCCGTGTGTACCAAGTTGTGGAAGAAGTGGAATCCTCCGACACGGAAATAACATTGGATGAGGCGCTGAATCTGGATGAGAGTGCTGAAATCGGCGGGGAGGTACTAGAAGAAATTCCTCTTGAGCGATTCGGCAGGAATGCCATACAGACCGCTAAACAGGTTCTTATGCAGCGCGTGCGGGAATCAGAGCGAACACGAATTTTTGCCGATTACAGTGATAGAGTCGGGAGTATTATATCCGGCACAGTCAGGCAGGTTGATAGGGGTAATATACTTGTTAATCTTGGAAGGGCTGAAGCATATCTTCCATATCGTGAACAGATAAGAAAAGAAAGATATAATCAGGGCGACACAATAAGGGCATGCATCATTGATGTAAACAAAGATATTAAAGGGCCCTTAATCACTCTTTCAAGAACGAGTGATCAGTTTCTCAGGAAACTGTTTGAGCAGGAAGTTCCTGAGATTTTTGATGGAGATGTTGAAATAAAAAATATTGCCAGGGAACCGGGGGGAAGATCGAAAATTGCTGTTTTTTCACGAAGCGATAAAGTTGACGCGGTAGGTTCATGTGTCGGGATGAAGGGATCGCGCGTTCAGGCTGTCGTTAATGAATTACATGGTGAAAAGATTGATATAGTTAACTGGAGCGACGTTTCTTCCGAATTTGTTTCCCGTACGCTGGCGCCGGCCAAGGTTTCCGGACTGCGGTTCAGTGAAACGGACAAGACAGTTCTGGTAATTGTTGAAGAAGACCAACTTTCTCTTGCTATAGGCAGGCAAGGACAAAATGTACGGTTGGCTTCGAAACTTTCCGGATGGAAAATAAATTTAGCTACTGTAAAGGAAACTGACCGGAGAAGCAAGCTGGAGCAGAAACTTTTAATGGATATCTCGGAAATGTATGGGGTGTCCAAAGCATTGGCCCGGAAATTAAAGAATTTTGGAATATTGACAGTACAAAAACTGCACAAAACTCCTCTTGAGGAACTTTGCCGGATAAAGGGCATAGGTGAAAAAATTGCCGATAATCTCAAAGCAAGAGCCAATGAGACTATGGTAGAACTGGATAATGCGTTAGAAGAGCTTATCAAGAAAGAAATAGAAAAAGATGAGAATTTGGAGGAGAAACTGTTTGGGGACGCGGTATTTGAATCCGAGGAGAAAAAAGAAGAAAAGGTTATTCCAACCGAGGAAGAATTATTCGGCGAACTTGATGAAGATGAAAAAAATGAAGAAGATGAGCCGGACTTAGGGAATGATGATGCGGTTGAAAATGTGGAAGGTAACGAAGATCAGACAGAAGACAGTGAATCTGAAGAGGATTCTGAAACGTCCCTTCAATCTGAAGAGATTGAGGATGATAGTGAGAAATAATAACTGAATCATAT
>JAUXHZ010000272.1 GCA_030621255.1 Candidatus Latescibacterota bacterium | reverse complement strand
GTAAAATCTGTTGTATGCCCCTTGAAATGAAGAGTATCACCGATTTTTATACCTTCCGCTGTAACATCAATAGCTACAACATCGATATGAGCAAAAAAGTCGGTAACCCTTCCAACCTCTATTTCCTTCATTATTCACCTCCTTATTTTTTTAAATTTTCACGAAGGTCAGAGCCTTGGCCCATCAATAATCACTCTAAAATCAATATTTTGATATTTCAAGAAAAATATATTTTAATTGGGATACTATCCTACTCCAGCCCTTCCTTCCTGAAAATCCTTTCAAGAAAATTCCTGCTCTCTTCAGAACCGGTGAAATCAACTTCCAAATCAAATAGTGGTAAAGAATCCCTTTCCCCTAATTTCTCCGCGAGCTCTCCAAAATCAAAGATGCCCCGCCCAACTGGAAGGTGATCATCCGAAATTCCATCATTGTCGTGGAGATGCAGAACCTCAACCTTGTCCCCGATATTCTCCCACCAGGTTTGAAAAGAAACCTTGGAAAAACAGTTTACATGTCCAGTATCCAAACAAAACCGTGTCTGATCACCCGGCAGGAGTTCAGCCAGATGAAGCAGAATTTCCGGTTTATCATCCCATGTATTCTCAAGAGCAATTACAACGCCCGCTTTTTCTGCTTTTTCAACAATACTTTTCATCCTTTCACCCCAGTTTCGAAACCAGTGTTTTCTCCCCCCTCTGGAGAAAAACGGCAGATAAGCTGTGTGCATAACCATTATTTTCCCCCCGAGAGAAGCGGTTATTTCTATACCTCTTATTAAACATTCACGCGTATACTCGGATATTTTCCGGTCTATACTTGCTATATCGAGACCGAAGAAAGGCCCGTGGGAAAATATTTCCAGCCCGCGCTTCTCAAGTTTTTTTCTTATCCTGCTTATATCAGAAGAGGAAAGTTTGAATAAAATATCGGGATTTACCATTCTGACTTCGGGGAAAAATCCCTCCCGGGCAATAAAATCCAGTTTCTCTTCAAGCCTGTTTAGGGGTGTGCTGAGATAAAAGATCATTAAATATCCTATCAAATATCAAGCCTGTACTTGACCTATATCCTTCATACTTATATTCTATCCACATATTGTCATATCTTTAAAGATAAAACAAGAGGAGTCAGAAATTATGAAGATTGTAGAATGTGTCCCTAATTTCAGCGAAGGCCGCGACCTCAACAAAATCAACAAAATCACAGCCGAGATTGAATCGGTCAAGGATGTAACACTTCTCGACGTTGATCCCGGAAAGGACACAAACCGGACTGTAGTTACTTTCATAGGGCCTCCCGAGGCCGTCGTCGAAGCTGCCTTCAAGGCGATTTCAAAAGCCTCCGAAGTAATCGATATGTCAACTCACAGCGGAACACATATGCGAATGGGCGCAACCGATGTTGTGCCTTTCATCCCCGTTTCCGGAATCACAATGGAAGATTGTATTGAACTGGCAAAAAAACTCGGAAAGCGCGTAGGAGAAGAGCTTGACATCCCTGTCTATCTCTACGAAAATGCCGCAACTTGTCCGGAGAGAGAAAATCTTGCTGTAGTAAGAAAAGGGGAATACGAAGGACTCCTGGAAAAATTAAAAGATCCTGAATGGAAGCCTGATTTCGGAACGGCCCGGTTTAACAAAAAATCAGGAGCCACTATTATAGGAGCGAGGGAATTTCTGATCGCTTATAATGTCAACCTCAATACAAGAGACACGAAAATCGCAAGAGATATCGCCTTTACAATCCGCGAAAAAGGGTGCATCAAAAGAGACGCAAAGAGGAAAATTGTACGGGACGAAAATGGAAAAGCCCTGCGAGCCCCGGGGATCTTTAAAGATGTTAAGGCGGTCGGCTGGTATATGGATGATTTTGGAAGAGCTCAGGTTTCAATTAATCTGATAAATTACAAAATATCGCCCGCCCATCTCGTCTTCGACGAATGCTGCCGAATTGCCACAGAGCTCGGCGTTAGAGTAACCGGCAGTGAACTTGTCGGATTGCTGCCATTGGAAGCGATACTTGAATCGGGGAAACATTATCTTAAAAAAGCCGGTAAAAACACCGGAGTTCCTGAATCGGAACTTATTCATATCGCCGATCTCTCTCTTGGATTGAGCGATCTTTACCCCTTTGAACCGGAAAAGAAGATTATTGAGTATCAGATCAAACGCGAAGACAGTCTGAACAAGATGACTGTCAACGGTTTTATCAATGAACTATCCTCGGATTCTCCGGCGCCCGGGGGAGGAAGTGTAGCCGCCCTCTGCGGAGCTCTAAGCGGCGCTCTTTCTTCAATGGTAGGAGCACTTACACACGGTAATAATAAATACAAAAATGTTTTAGATGAAATGGAAAAAATGGGGGTTGAAGCACAGAAACTCAAAGATGAATTTCTTGCCGATGTCGACAGGGATACCGACGCCTTTAACGAAGTAATGAGCGCTATGCGCCTTCCGAAAAAGAAGGAGAAGGACCAGGAGATCCGAGCCGAAGCGATCGAGGAAGCAACAAAGAAAGCCACCCTTGTACCCTTCAGTGTATTAAAAAGAACCGAACACGCCGCCAGGCCTGCCAGGCACTCATCTGAAAAGGGTAACC